>CAKPAV010000133.1 GCA_934133115.1 uncultured Bacilli bacterium | reverse complement strand
GTATGGGTATGGATGAGCTTATTGATATTTACAATGATGCATACGTTAGATATCAGGCAAAATAAATTAAGGGGACAGTAAGTAATATGCAAAAAACTGCTAAGCAAAAAAATAGTTTAATAGGCAATAAAAACGTCCGTTTATGGAAAGAAATCAAAAAGCATAAGAGCATATATATGATTTTTTTACCAACGCTATTGTTTTATATAATTTTTCTTTATGCTCCTATGTTTGGAAATGTAATTGCATTTCAAAATTATTCAATTACAAGAGGTATTTTTGGAAGCAAGTTTGTAGGGTTGAAAAATTTTATTGATTTTCTTACAAACTATAAATTTTTTCAGTTATTAAGAAATACACTTGTGATAAATATTATGGGACTTGTTTTTTCGTTCCCAGCACCGATTATTTTAGCATTGTTATTAAACGAGGTACATAGTTTAAAATTTAAAAAGCTTGTTCAAACTGTCACATATATGCCATACTTTATTTCAAACGTTGTAATGGTTGGAATACTTAATGTTTTTGTGTCAAGCGATGGTATAATTAACACAATCAGAGCTTTGTTTGGACAAGAAGTAATTTCGTTTATGACCGAATCAAAATTTTTCCCCGCCATATATACTGTTTGTGATATATGGCAGGGGATAGGCTGGGGAAGTATAATTTATATTGCAGCGATTGCATCTGTAGATCAAAGCTTATATGAGGCAGCGATGATTGATGGTGCAGGACGCTGGAGACAATGTATCCATATAACTATTCCAGGAATTGCGGGAACAATAATATTGCTTTTGATTATGCGTATTGGTCAGATGCTTTCGACAGGTTACGAAAAAATTATTTTGATGTACAATCCGGCAATATATGACACGGCAGATGTTATTTCAACATATGTTTACAGACGAGGACTTATTGATGGAGATTACAGCTATTCTACTGCGGTATCTATGTTCAATTCTGTGTGTAATTTTATTTTGTTGATGTCAGCCAATGCTATGAGTAAAAAAATAACCGGAGATGGAATATGGTAGGTGATAAAAAATGTATATAAAAAAAAGTTTTGGAGAAAAAACGTTTGATGTATTAAATACACTTTTTTTGATTCTGCTCATCGTGATAACATTATATCCTTGCTATTATGTGCTTGTTGCATCGGTGAGTAGTCCTGTTAAAATTTATGAGGGAAGTCCCTTGCTTTTATGGCCTAAAGATTTTGCCATATACAGTTATAAACAGGTTATAAAGGATACTCAGATTTGGAACGGCTACAGAAACACAATCTTTTATGTTACATGCGGAACATTTTTAAGTGTTTTACTTACAACAACAGCGGCATTTGCGGCATCAAGGAAAACCCTGCCGGGAAAGAATATTATTATATTTTTGATTATGTTTACTATGTATTTTTCCGGCGGTCTTATCCCTACCTATATGGTTGTTAGAAATTTGGGTTTGCTTAATACCCCGTTTGCAATGATATTGCCGCAGGCTGTATCAACATATAACTTAATTATCACGCTGAGTTATTTCAGAGGAATGCCTGAATCGCTGGTTGAGGCTGCAAAAATTGATGGAGCAAGTGATTTTAAAGTGTTTAGTAGAATAATGGTCCCGCTTGCGAAACCAATTATTGCAGTTATAAGTCTCTATTATGCAGTAGCTATATGGAATAATTATTTTAGTGCATTGATTTACATTAATGACAGAAATTTATATCCATTACAACTTGTGTTAAGAGAAATACTGGTACAAAATGATACTACCTCATCTCAAGGTGCTTTGAATGTTTCTTCAATAGACTCAGCAGCTTATGCGGCGAATATTAAGTATGCAATAATAGTTGTGTCAACCGTACCAATCCTTTGTTTGTATCCTTTCATACAGAAATACTTTGTTAAAGGTGTTATGATTGGCGCAGTAAAAGGATGACGGATATCAATGGCTGCGCCGTAGGAAAAAAAGTTGTAGTGTATAAAATATCTTTTGTAGAATATCTTTTTATCAAATAAAGTATATCAAAAAAACAGCTGCAGTTCAGCACTTGCATTTCTGCTTGTGCTGACGCTTTAGCGGCAGAATGGAGATTAACTATGAAGAAAATAGTAAAAATATTGATTTTTGCAGTATTGATGATTATCCCTGCAGTTAGCGCTTATGCCGGTGATTATACGGTTAGAATGCAAAATTTAAAAGAGAATTTTGAAAGCATTGAGGTCGGTTCAATTACAGCAGCAGATACTTATAAGTTGGGTGGAAATATCTACTTTCCTGAATCGGTAAAAAATGCTGAAATAGTAGAAACAAGCACATATCAGGGTAAGGCTGTTAAGGTTGCGAGTGCAGGTGAACTTAAACTTAAAGGCGAAGCGTTTACTGATAATTATATATGCGAATTTAAATTTATGCAGCCGGCGGTTGGAAATGCACCGTTTTTATATACAGCCGTAAACTCAAATAATAATAAGCAGGGTCCTAAAGTATATTTGAAGGCTGGTTATATTTACTTTAATAATGGCACGAACGGCGGAGTACAGGGGCCTGCGTATAATGCGGGTGAATGGTACACCGTAAAGGTTGCCGTAAATGTTGCAGAAGGCAAGTACGATGCGTACGTTGACGGCGAAAAGTATGCTGATGATTATCTGTTTAGTGGTGATGTCGCCGCGTATATAAACAGACCGTTTTATACTGCAAAACCGGATGTTGAGACATATTTTGACGATATGAGAATATATAAAGAAAATGACGGTGTGTTTAATATTGCATCAGAAGATTTTACAGGATATTTATCAGACAAAACATTTACTGTAGGTGCAAGCGGACAGAGTCTGGCCGGTATGCGTTTGCTGAATAAGGCTAATACACACCCTGCAAATATTTCAATTGATGCAAAAAATGACAGATTGAAAGTTGAAGCAACCGAGAGTGCTGCGCAATTTATGTGCTATGTTGATGATGAATACAACACAATCGTAGCTGAATTTGATTTTGTACAGCCCGAAAAAGGTGCAATTGATACGTTGTATAGTTTAACTGACAGAAGCGGTTCGCAGTATGGAGTATGGATCAGAACTGACGGAAACGATATATATACTTATGATTATAATAAGAAGGTTGTACTTGTAAGTAATTATGAAGCAAACAAAACATATTCATTCAAGATTTATGCTAATGCAGAAACAGAAGCATTTGATGTATCCGTTAATGGGGAAGGTATTGCAAATGATTTGACATTAAGAACGGATGTGCCCGGAAAATCTACAAGCGGTGATTTAAAAAGCTTTGGGCGTTTATTTGTAACTAATTTAGCAGCCGGTGCAAAGAAATTTTATATTAGCAATATAAACATATATACCGATGAATATCTCGATGATTTAGCAAATATTATAATAAGCAATACCGCTGTTGATAATATTGAACTTGTTCAGATATCAGGAAGCGGTAAAAACATTGTATGGTCTGTAAATGATCAGCCGGTATTAGCTGCAGACGGAACAGTAACACAAGACGACTATAATACAACAGCATATCTTACTGCTTCTTTGGAACGTGCCGGTATGCCTGCTTCAAAAATATTTAAGGTTATAGTACTTGGAAAAATCGGACTCACGGTAACAGAAAACGATGACTCTGTTACAGGTCAGGCATATGCGTCCGGTGAATTAAGTCAGAAGGCTGATAATCCACTTGTTATTATAGCAATTTATGAAGGTAATACGCTTAAAACTGTTGAAATAGGAACAAAGACAGGTGATTTCTGGAAAGCTAATGTTGCAAAGAGTGCGCTTGAGGCAGGAAATTATAAAGCAAAAGCGTTTGTTCTACAGGATTTTGATAGTCTTATTCCATTAACAAAAGCAACCGAAGAACACAGCTTTGAAATAGTACGGTAATATAATTATTAATATTTGCTGCATTTATATCTGATGTGAAAAGGAGGAGTTTGTTTGAAAAAAATAATATCGGTTTTACTTACAATTATTTTGATGTTTGGTACAATGCCTGCTTTTTCAAGTAATAACACAGATATAAATGTAGCAATAACTGTTTCGGAAAGGAATGATGTGGATTGTCACAATTATTTGGTAAGACGAGGAATACCGTTTGCAAAAGGAGAGTTATATAGTGACACAACCCTTTGCGTTATAGATGGGGATAGTGCTTTGGTTACTTCAACTGAGGAAATATCGAAGCATAACGACGGCAGTGTTCATTGGCTGTTGGTTTCATTTGTAATCAACCTTGATGCAAATGAAGAAAAAACACTCTACCTTACAAACGGTGTGCCGAAATCAGGTGATTTAAGCTGCAATTCTGCCGAAAATATAATCAGCAACAGTTCTTTGGCTGTTGTGCTTAATGAAAATAACAGCTGTAATATTGAAGTTGACGGTAATCCTTTAATGAATTCAGGCGGAATGCAGCTTTATGCCGAAACTCTAAATGGAATATTTTATTTGGATAATATAGAAACTGAGCTGATTAAAAATACCAACAGCTATATTAAAGTGAAAATCAGTGGAAATCTAACGGATAATATCTACGGAGAAATTTATGTTACGTTGCCGTCGTGTTCCGACAGTGTTTATGTTGATTACAGAATTACTGCAAAAGGTAATGCGGTAATAAAATCAACCGGAATGATTATTGATAAAACAGGAACTGCTTTGTCCGACACTGTGTTTGACTGCAAAGATTTTTATGTTATGTCATACGATAATACAAGGTTTTACGGTGCGGTAAATAATGCACAGACAGGATTCATCGTATCAGACGACAAGGTTAAAATTGCTCCCATAGTTAACGAAAGCGAATTTACATACTATGACGGTGTTTCAAGAACCAATCATATGTATATTTCTCTTTCGTCAGGTGAAAATTATTCAAAAAATGTTGCTAATCCTCCATCTGTATGTATTGATACTATGCAGTTTGTAAGAGGCGGTATCATTGAAACTGATAAAACAAGTGCGCCGGCTGATGATATTATTGAAACTGTAATTTCTGTGAAAAATAAATTGAACGGACGATTTGAGGCAGGGTCGATTCCGCTTAATATTGATGCGGCATCCGGTACAGTTTCTACGTTCGGCATACGTCTCGGAGAAACGGAGTATAACTTGGGCTATGCTTATATGATGACAGGCAACAGCGACATATATAATATGATTTATGACAGTGCCGAGGCTTGGGCAGACGTTGTTATATACAAGGGGAAATATGAAGAAATATACGGCGCCGGCAGATACAGAACCGGAGATTTTACCATGTCCAAAGCATTTGAAAGCCATCCTTATTATGGGGATCCAAGCGGTCTTTATAT
>CAKPAV010000132.1 GCA_934133115.1 uncultured Bacilli bacterium | reverse complement strand
GTATGGAATTTTATTGAACCTGGTTCTTGTGGAATATTTAATGGCTAAAATAGGAGGTATTAAGCATGATTTATAATTTATCGTTTTTTTCAGATATTGCTTTTTCAATAAAGCAAGCATTAAGAACATTTTCATGTAAAATAGCCGCAATATTGTATGATTGGATAATAGATTTATACAATGTCTTTATGTATACGGCACGTGCGGAAATATTATCTAATGAATTCATTCAAAAAATTTATAATAAAGTAGGAATGATATTAGGAATATTCATGGTATTCAAGCTGGCTTTTTCATTAATACAAGCTCTTGTAGATCCAAACAAATTCACTGATGGAAAAAACGGCTTTGCTAGCATAATTAAAAGAAGTGTTATTGCAATAGTATTATTAGGAATAACACCATCACTTTTTAGGACAGCATTTCAATTTCAAAATTTGATTGCTGGAACAGAAAATAATACAGACAACCTTATTTATAAACTTATTGTTGGTGATGCACCATCACACTCAGCTGATAGTTTCGGACGTATAATTGCATCAAAACTATACTTTGGCTTTTACAAAGAAAATGAACCATATAAGTTGGATAATGGTATCGAAATTGTATATCCAGATAGTGGTGGCTCAGTAGTTGCAGTAGATAACTATGAAAATTTAGTGAATAATGTTACTGACGGAATAAAACAATTTTCAGATACGGTAGATTATTTGTCAATAACTAGCAGCGGACAATACGTTATAGATTGGAATGGATTGTTTGCTATAGCAATGGCATTAGTAATGATATGGATATTAGTCACATATTGTATACAAGTTGCAACGAGAGTTGTTCAGCTTGCTTATTTGCAATTGGTTGCACCAGTTCCAATATTATCTTATATATCTGATCCAGAAGGCGCATTTAAAAATTGGACAAAACAATGTTTAACTACATATTTGGATTTATTTATTAGACTAGCAATTATATATTTCGTTATAACAGTAAGCACCCAAATATTGGAAGCATGGGATGATTCCAAAAGTATTCTATATCAAAGTACAGGTCTTCCTCAGGACTCTTCAACAATGTTTTGGGTAGTAATGTTTTTAATAATTGGCTTATTAATGTTTGTAAAAAGAGTGCCAGAATTATTAAAAGACTTATTCCCTAACCTTGGCGGTGGAGCAGCAAGCCTTGGATTTAGTCCAAAATTGCCAAAAGAAGTTTCTGGCTTCGCAAAAGGTGCAGCAACATTCGGTCTTGGTACCGTAGTTGGTGGAGTGGCAGGAGTTGCTACAGGTATTAAAAATGGTGAAGGATTTAAAGGCAAACTAGCAGGAGCATTTGGAGGATTCAATCGTGGAATTGCTGGTGGAGCAAAAACAAAAGGTAATATATTTAAAAATGTACAAGCCGGAATGACTAGTACCAGGGCAGCAAGACAAAGAGCATATGAAAAAAATCACGATGGTTCAACATTCTGGGGAAGACATGTTGCATCAGGTGGTGCATACAAAGCCGCTGCTGATTTTGATAAAGAGTTAGAAATGTATAAGAGTTATGATGAACAAACATCAATAATCGAAAAAGAATTAGAAAAAAATGCATATGTACAGCAAGCAATGTCTGAAAGAGAAAATCTTATGGAAAGTGGAACTGCAACTGCTGCACAAATCCAAGCTGCCAATGACAAAATAAAAGCATACAAAGCCAGTGTGTTACAAACTGAAATGTCAAAAAAAGCCGCCGGAGATCCAACTGCGAATGGAAGTATTTCAGCAGCCTTGGATAACGCAGAAAAAATTAGAAGCGAAGGACGCAAGAGAGGATATAATGGTTTTGATGATCAGAATGTCAGTATTGATGCAGATGCATTTGATAGAAACAAGAAAGCCGCTAGAAAAGAAACAAACGAGATTACTGGAGCAGGTGGAAGCAGAAATAAAGAATACAAAAAAGCCAAAGCTAATTCTAAATATAAAAAAACAGGCAAGTAATAAAGGGAGTGTGATACATAGTGAATGGATTTTTAATACCTGCTAATGCAAAAAGAGGTACATTGATACTTAATATATTTAGACCATTTGATGCAATTATGTTCGGTACAGGAATGATGATAACTTTATTATTATTAATACTTGTCGATTCTAATGATACGATAATGATATTATTGTCATGTTTACCAGTAGCCATAACTGGGCTACTGGTAATACCTATACCAAACTATCATAATGTATTATGTGCATTACAAAGTATATTTAGGTTTTTCATGGAAAGAAGAAATTATTATTGGAGAGGTTGGTGTTTTTATGAAAAGTTCGGTACAGACGAAAAAAAGTAGTTCAAAATATACTGAAGATTGGTTACCAATTAAAAGTATAAATAATGGAATGATATTATTAGATAATAAACAAAAAGTCACTGGTGTTAAAATTAAGCCAAGAAATATCTTTATCTTAGACCAAGGAACTCAAGAAAATACTATTATAGCTTTAAAAAACTTTTATAATACTATTGATTTTGAGTTTTGGTTAATATCTGCTGATAGACCTGTTGATTTAAATAATTATCTCGCTAGATTGCAATTATTATATAATCAAACTCCTAATCCAGCAGTTAGAAAATTAATTAATCAAGATATAGATAAAGCAAATGATTTTATGAATAATAATATAACTGATACAGAGTATTATATATTATTTAAAGATAAAAATGATGATTTAATTCAAAAGAGACTTAGAACTTTGATGACTGGACTTGCTAATGCAGGACTAGAATCAAGACAAGTATCTAATGATGATTTAAGAATAATACTTGATAATTTCCTTAATAGTGGAATGACAACTAATTTTGGGACGGTGATTTCATAATGAATTTTAAAAGTGAACTAGCTCCGAAAGGATTACAATTTAATCCATCTGATTTTGTTATTAGTGATAGATATGCTACTATATTAACAGTAATATCTTATCCAAGACTAATTGGACCAGGATATTTAGCAAGCTTAACAAATATGTCAGGTGTAAAGATGGTTATTAAACACATTCCATTACCATTCTCTGTACTTGCTAAAATGTTAAATAAAGAAATATCAGATTTAAAAAGTAAATACCAACAAGAAAGAGATAGAACAATTCAAGAGAGAATTAGACAAGATGTTGATTCATTAGAATATTTTATCCAACAATTTACTGCTTCACAAGCTAAAACATTTGATTTCCAAATGCATATCATGGTAACAGCAGATACAAGAGAAGAATTAGAAAATAAAAAAGTAAGTTTAAAAAATTATTTAGACGCAATGGAAATGAGAGCAATACCTCTTAGATTTGAACAAGAGAGAGTATTGAAATCAATTTTACCAATATTTGATAAACAAATAATTGAAGATAGAATAGGAACACCTATGCCATCACCAACAATGGCTGCGATGTATCCATTCATCTTTGATAGTATCAAAGATGATGGATTATCAACACTTCTTGGAGTAGATTTTTCTGGCGGTGTAGTATTATTTAATCAGTTCCTATATCAAGTAAGAAAAGAAAGTAATAGAAATAATGCTAATATGATTATACTAGGTACATCTGGTAGTGGTAAATCAACAGCAGCAAAATTAATACTTCGTAGCCATATAAGAAATGGTTATCAAATAGTAGCAGTAGACCCTGAAGGTGAAATAAGTGAAATGACCAAAATGTATGGAGGAGATGTTGTAGACCTTGGTAAAGGTGGAGAATACGGAATGGTTAATCCACTAGAAATAATTATGGATGCAGATGAAAACGAAATTAATTCAGGATTAGGTTATACAGTACTTAATAAAACATTACAATCATTAAAAGCATTCATGAAATATTATGCTCCAGATATTGAAGATGATGTATTAACATTATTTAGTGAAGTTGTACAAGATACATATGCTAGATTTGGTATAACATTTACATCAGACTTTACAAAATTTACATCAGAACAATTTCCAACATTTAGTGATGTATATATAACTGTAACTAGTAAGCTAACATCTATGACTGAAAAGACTCATGAAAGAGATGTAATGGAAAGACTAGAATTAAAATTAAGACCATTTGTAAGAGAATTACAATATTACTTTAATGGTCATACTTCAATAAATACTGATAGTGATTTCTTAGTATTTAATATTAAAGAACTTATGAATTCAGATGCTAATATAAGAAACGCATTATTATTTAATGTTCTTAAGTTTGCTTGGGGACTATGTTTAAATCCTAATGTAAATACAGTACTATCAGTAGATGAAGCTCATGTATTATTAGGTGCAAAAAATGAATTGGGAGCAGAATTCTTAGCTCAAGTTCAAAGAAGAGCAAGAAAGTATAATACAGGTACAATAATAATTACTCAGCAGCCATCAGACTTTGTTGCAGATGGAATATTAATGCATGGTAAAGCAATATTTGATAACTCTTCATACTATTTAGTAATGGGATTAAAAAAACAATCAGTAGAAGATTTATCAATGTTAATAGATTTAAATGAAAATGAAAAAGAAGGTATAAAGAGATTTAGTCAAGGTGAAGCATTATTTGTATGCGGTAATAGAAGAATGCAAATAAATGTAACAGTAACTGAAGACGAATTAGAATCATTTGGATCAGGCGGTGGCTTATAGTAAAAACAATTATAAAAGAAACTAATTAAAATAACTAATTAATTCTTTTGTAATTTTTTTAAAGAATAATAGTTATTTTAGTAGGTGGTGATGTAATGAATAACAATCAAGATAATGAAGAAATAGTAGAAAATAGATTAAATAAAGTTGGAAATGCCAGTAAAACCGCTGGAACAGTTACATCAACGGCCGGCAAAACAGCTAGACTTGCAGGAACCGCAGGTAAATATGGCGGTAAAGCAGTCAATTATGCAGGTAAAGGTATATCTAAAGCTGGAAATGGTATGTTAAATGCTGGAAAAAGTCTATCGAGTACAGGATATGGAGCAATTGCAGGTGTCCCATTAGCGGCATTAGGTGCTGTCACTACTGCTGCAGGAAAAACTGCAGAAATTGCAGGAAAAGCTACAGAAAAAGTTGGTGAAACTGTAGATGAATCCGGAAAAGCAATGGGTATGTATGATGTTGATGGAAAAACCTACTATTTCGATGAATATGGTATAATGAAAACCGGCTGGATTGAGTATAACGGAAGCAAGTATTATTCAACAGAAGAACAGGGCGTTCTGAAAGGATACAATACAATAGACGGAGTTGTCTATAAGTTTTCATCATCAGGAAGATTTCAAAGCGGCTGGCAGGATATATCGGGAATAAGATATTTTTATGACTACGACACAGAGTCAAGAATACAGGGCTGGATAAATTATAAAGGTTATATTT
>CAKPAV010000131.1 GCA_934133115.1 uncultured Bacilli bacterium | reverse complement strand
ATCGTTTTGTCACCATTTACTAATACTTTGGTTTTTCTTCTTTTTCCATCATATTCATAATTTATTTTTAGTCCTTTATGTGATAGTGATGTTAATAAACCATATTTATACCCATATGTTGTTGCATTATTAACACCATTTATTCCCGAAGATATAGATAATAATTCTTTGGTTTTAAAGTCATAAGTATAGCAAGTATTTTCGTTATTATAATCTTTTACCTTTGCTATTATATTGCTATTTGCTAAATAAGTGATTTCACTTGTCGGATAATTACCTTTTTCGTCTTTTATTTGACCCAATGTATTTATTACCCTACCTTTCTCATCATATATTACTTTTTTAGTTTTCATTAACGAGGCATCGTAAGAGTTATAACTTCTTTGTTCGTTGCATTTCCCATTACTATCATAATAATACTCTGTTACATTTCCATCACTATCGATAATTGAAGTTAATCGATTATTACTATCATAAGTATAGTTTTCTCTAACAATATCACCATAAACATTTCTTATGGCTTTATATGGTGGATATTTAGAAGATGACCCGCATTCACTAATACAACCATTTTTTATTGATAAAGTTACACAATCTTTATTATATTCATATGTTTCATAATCTTCTAAGGCGATTAACTTTATACTTTCAACATTAACAGAACTATATTGAATTGTACCTTCTATTTTTAGTTTTCTAGCTTCTGTTCTAATTAAAATTGGTAGTATTAACAAATCTGAATAACATTCTGGATTATTGTAAGAATATCTTTCTACTGTTGAACCATTTTCTTTTATTGCACTTATTGTTAGATCAATTGGCTTTATTTTTACACTATTAATATTTTTAAGTTTTAATAACAAACCCAATGAATAATTAGGTGGTAATAAACTAACACCATCCTTAATAAATGCATTATCTGTTTTTAAATCATATTCTTCAGATATTGTCGCCATATCGCTTGCTAATGATATTTCTTTATAAACTTTTGGTGTTGTTTTGATTACAGCATTAGTGATTAATTTATCATCTTCATATCTTGTTAATTCAATCAATTTATTTGTTTCTTCTTTAATTATTCTTCCTGCTAAATCAAACCAAATTGTTTCTATTAATGTTTCATTTTTTTCATCTATTACATCATAAATATATGTTTTATTAGAATCAAATTTATAATGATGATAAACATCAACTTGTGTTTCTTGATTAATATCCTCCGTATTTTCGCCAATTTCTTTATCTTGCGTAATTCTAGTTTCCACGAACAAATTATTATCCGTTTTACTTATTTCAATGCTTTCTAATAAATTTGTTGTTAATTTAAAATACTTCGTATAATCAAAAGAATAGCTATTGTTAGGTGTAGTGATATGATCTACATTATCATAAGAAAAGCTTATCTTATTTCCATCATTATCATGAATATATTCTAATTGTTTATTTTTAGAATACTCAAATCTAATGTTTTGGGTTTCGGAAAAAATAGATAATAATTCATCTTTATTATCTTTATCATATCCATAAGTTATTTCAATCTTATTTTCATAAGCATCTGCGATTAATATAAGTCTTCCATAACCATCAAATCCTAATGTATTTCCATTTTCATCAACAATAAAATCATTTACTTTTCTTCTTTGTTCTTCAATTAACGCTAAACGATATTCTTTTAGTTGTTTTAATTGCTCGACGTTATTAAAATACACTTTTTGATAAATTTGTAATTTTTCTTCACATACCGATAGTTGCAGTTTTGCATTTTCATAGTCTAGTGGTTTGCCATTTTTTTGATATAACTCTTTAATTGTTGATGATACAAATTGTATTTTGTCACTAATTAATTTTAATTGAGCCGTGATAACTGAATTAACTTCTTGGCATTTATCACTTATTTGACTTGTTCCATCATAAACATAGTACCCTTTATCACTTTTTCTAAATACATTTGCTTCATTAACCAATTTATCAACTACACCTGTATTTGAAAACGTTCCTATACCAGTTTCCGTATAATAATCTAATATTGCGTTATCATACACCATCGAAAGATTTTTGGAATTTAATAATTCAACAATATCAAATTGCATTGAAATATTTTCTAATGAATTATTTATTTCTTTTAATGACAAAAATCCACTTTTTACAGTAACTTCTAAATTTTTTATTTGTGCCTCAATATTTTGAATATCTTCATTCAAATAAATATTTTCGAGTTGTTGATTAACATCATATTTCACATGATCTTCTTTTATTCTTTCAACTGTATTGCTTAAATCATCATTTACAAAATAATATCCCTCTGAATCACATCTTAGTTCAAAATGTTTTTGTGTTAAATATATGCTTAATTCTTCATTAAAACTGCAACACGCTACTCCATTTTTAAATTTTACTGATTCAAATGGTATACAAATTTCATCTAATCTTGATTCATCAAAGTAACAATAAACTTTGCCAATTATATCTCCATCTTCTTGTAATTCATAATATTCTTTCTGATCGTTAGCATATTCTAATTTAAAAACTTGCACTGCTTTTAAATCCGCTTTTGCTATGTATTCAGTTAAACTGCTACCAGATATAAATGATAGACCTTCATCATTTTTTACATCGTATTTTACTTCTTGAGCAATATCATTTACATATACTTTTAATTTCTTATCTGAATCAATAAATGCGTCTTTTCGATTCACATATACTTTTTCTAAATTGTCATCTAAATAATACCAAGATTCATGTAAAATATGTTTATTTCCTTGACCATCAATATACTTAACATCTTTACAGCCATTTATTACGTCATAATCATTAGACTTAACTAAGAATTGATGTAAATTCGTTCTCCATCCTTTAGACATAAAATAATTAATATTTTCATCATATTTTTTAGAATCAAATATTGCTGATACATTTATGTTTAAAGAATTATGTGACACATTAGTTAATGGTATTTCTTGGATAAATGCACCATTTTTTACATTTACACTTGTTGTTTCTCCCATTCCAAGTGTATATTCTTTTGTATTTATGATGTCTTTTTCGTTATATTCTAACAAAAAGTATGAATTATTAGGAGCATCAGCAAGAGGAGTGTAGAATACATACTTTGTATAATATGATACTGTAGATTTCTTTTGCTCCATTACCAATTCAATATTAACATTATTTCCATTCTTTACTTCTTTTGTTACATCTATTTCTATTTTTGCGAGTGTTTTATTACCACTTACTGTTTTAATAAGTTCATCATTTTTAATAACTTTTAAGCCAACAAAACTGTAATCACCTGATATTGATAAAATATTTAATGTAATATTAGCTTTGTTTACTAATTTTCTTAAATTTGGAGATATTTTATCACATCGAACATTAGCATAAACATTTTGAGAAAACACTTCTCCATTAGCATTACTTTCAATAAATGAATATAATGTTTTTTCTGTCATACTACATGGTTCATCATTTAATAAGTCTTTTGATGTATGCATATGAAAAATATCATCATTCATTACCTTAATCGTTGGATCAACAACTACTGGGAATACTCTATCACTTGCATTAACCCATTCACTATTTACTCGTAAGTTTAATGTTAAGATTTCTTTTTCTTGACTTATTTCATAATAACAATCATCACTTCTTTTATTATTACTATCAATCATATATGGACTTAATATTGTATAGATTGTATTCCCATCTTTTTGTAGTTCTAACATATTAGTTTCTTTGTTGAATTTTGGTGTTAAATCTTTAATATTAAGTTCAAAATCAAAGTCATAGTTTTCTTGTTTATTATTAATTATTAAACTTTCTTTGACTCCTCCTTCATTACATAAATATTTTAAATCTATTCCTTCTTCAATGTTTTTATATAGTACTTCATTATTACTACATTCACACATTCCATCTCTTCTAAAACTTCTTTTATTATTTTTTAAAGCTAAACTTATTTCATGATTACTTTTATTTAGTGTTAATACTTTGGCATCACTAATATTTTTAGCAAATGATACTTTAAATGATTGAGCTTCTTTACTAACTAAACGATTATTTTCTTCACTTAAATTAAAGTTATCACTTTTATATGTTATTTCTTCAATAATCTTATCTCCTACTTTATATTTCTTTCCAAATTTTGTTGCTCCAATAAATACTTTTTCTTGTTCTATTGGTGTTACTATTTCTTTTGTAACTTCAGCATTAACTAAGGGTTCAACCTTTACTTCTTCGTCTAATACTACTTTTTGATTTTTAACATCATATTGCCTCATTAATTTTTACCTTCTTTCTTGTTTGTTAAAATCCATTTTTTCTTTGTTTCATCAATTGGTTCATCTAATTGTTTAATAATTGTTTCTGCGTATTCTAACTTCTCATATACATCTTTTTTCTTACTCATTTGATGTAAAGCTGTGTAAATACCTTTGGTGTTTGTTAACGTAAATGCTATTCCTGTTAAAATAGATGTTAATAACGATCCACTTAATTGAATATGATGTTTTAAAATAAATATTTCATTAACAAAATACAGGGTCACATAACTTACGGAAGCAATTATTCTACCTATCATTGATAATTTAGTGTCAACTAAACTAGATTCCATATCTTTAGTAATAACTTTACTTTTCTTCATAATTACTTTTATGATTTGTGTTAATACAAGTGTTATAAAACTTGATATTACTGTTATTAGTCCAATACTTAGATAGAAATCTATATTTTTCATCTCGTCAAAATTCATCTTTTTTCGACCTCCTTTCTATCTAAAATATAAAGTGGTGCGTTAGTAAAAACCATGTCAATTTATGACATTGACAATTAAGCTTAAATATGATATGTGCGTTTAAAAGCAGCAAAAAATTGCTTACAATTTTGTTAAGTAAGCAATTTAACAATATTCTATTCTTTTTTGTTAGCAATATAATTTTTTAAAGTATTATGAAGTTTTTTTAAATGACGCACTACAGTGCTTGGACTATAAAATAACTTATCGCATAAGGTTTCTTGCGTATAGGTAGTATCATCAAAAAAAATACACTTTAGTAATTCAGCTTGCTCTTTTGAGCTTGCTAATAATACATTATAAATTTTTTCAATATCTTCTTCAGGCAAAGAGAGAATTGTATCCATAATTCTATTTTTACCGCTTAGCATTTATTATCGTTTGTCTTATTTCCATGTTTGTTCTCTCCGTTTTGCCAACACTAATAGACTGAACCAAATAATAAAACTTTTCCACTGTTTTTTTAAAATTTTAACAATAATTTTTAATTTATATGATAAATGCCGTAAATAACTTAAACACTTTTTATGTTTTACTAAATTTGTCATTTACATTTTATTCATTCTAAAATCAAAAAATAAAATTCAACAAATATCCCACTAATAAACCCGTTAATGCCACGATAAGT
>CAKPAV010000130.1 GCA_934133115.1 uncultured Bacilli bacterium | reverse complement strand
CTTAATAGTCCACGTCCTGCTGGAATTAATTTACCAGTAATGACATTTTCTTTTAAGCCATGTAAGATATCAGTCTTACCTTTGATTGCGGCATCAGTAAGAATCTTTGCAGTTTCTTGGAATGAAGCAGCTGATAAGAATGATTCTGTTTCAAGAGCGGCTTTAGTAATACGTAAGATTTCTGGTACACATACTGCAGGTTTTCCACCTTTAAGTAAGATTTCTGTATTTGCTTCAGTAAATGCTTCTTTATCTACTAAAGTATCTGGTAAGAGTTTTGTATCTCCACCATCAAGAATATGTACTTTACGTAACATTTGCGAAACGATAACTTCAATGTGTTTATCAGAAATTTCAATACCTTGAGCACGATATACTTTTTGTACTTCTTTAATGATGTATTTTTCAACTTCATAAACGCCAGCATTAATTAATAATTCAACTGGGTAAATAGCACCTTCAGTAATCTTTTGACCAGGTTTTACTTCATCGCCAACTTTAACACGAAGTCTTGCACCAAATGTTGTTGTTTCAACTTTGGTATCATTTGTTTCTTCGTTTTCAATAGTGATTGTATAACAACCATTATTTTCCTTAATATCTTTAACTTTACCGCTAATCTTAGAAATAACGGCACGTCCTTTTGGATTACGTGATTCAAATAATTCTTGAACACGAGGTAAACCTTGAGTAATATCGCTACCAGCAACACCACCAGTATGGAATGTACGCATGGTTAATTGAGTACCAGGTTCACCAATTGATTGAGCAGCCATAATACCAACTGCTTCACCAATTTCAACTTCTTTACCAGTTGCTAAGTTCAAGCCATAGCAGTGTTTACATACGCCATGTTTTGTTTGACATCCAAGTAAAGATCTAATTTCAACGTGAGTAATACCAGCATCCACTACTCTTTGAGCATCAGCTTCAGACATTAATGTATTGCCTGGAACAAGAATTTCACCAGTAGTAGGATCAACGATATCATGTAATGAATATCTGCCAAATAAGCGGTCTTTTAATGGAACGATTACTTGATCTCTTGCAGTATCTCTAATTTCGCTTACTACAAATCCGACATCAGTACCACAATCTTCTTCTCTAACAACTACGTCATGAGAAACATCGACTAATCTTCTTGTTAAGTAACCAGAGTCAGCAGTCTTCAATGCAGTATCGGCTCCACCTTTACGGGCACCGTGAGTAGCAATGAAGAATTCGCTAACTTTAATACCTTCACGGAAACATGATTTAATTGGTAATTCAATAGTTTCACCAGATGGGTTAGCCATAAGTCCACGCATAGCAGATAATTGAGTAAAGTTAGAAATGTTACCACGAGCACCGGAATTAGCCATCATATAGATTGGGTTATCGATTTCGGTATCCATGTGTTTTTTAAGGGCAACTTCGAATTTCTTACGAATGTTTTCCCAAATTTCAACAACTTTCTTATGTCTTTCAGCATCGGTATAATAACCTTTTTTAGCCATGTTATTAACAGTATTAACGGCATTATCTCCTTCTTCAATGTATGTTTTCTTTTCGTCAACAACATTAATATCAGCGATAGAAACAGTAATACCAGCATAAGTAGAATACTTAAAGCCTTGGTCTTTCATCTTATCAAGAACGACAGATGTTTTAGTTGTACCATATCTTCTAAAGATTTGGTTAATAATTGTTCCTAAGTCCTTCTTACAATATGGTTTTCTAATTGGTTGTTTAGCAATATATTCTTTGATGTTTGTGCCTTTTGCTACAAAGTCACTAGCAATAGTAGTTTCAAAGTTTTTCTTATTGCTTGGGTCATTTAAATATGGGAAGTCAGCAGGATAAATCTTATTGAAGATTAACTTACCAACGGTAGTAATTAAATAACCATTATATTCTTCCTCGGTTAAATTATCTTTATTGATTTCTTTACCTGGAATAGCAATACGGTTATGTAAGTTAATTTGCTTTGTTAAATAAGCACGTTCAACTTCATCGATATTGCGGAATACTTTTCCTTCGCTTTCAGCATATAAGTGGAAACGTTCAGCTTCTTCATTGTCGCCCATTTCTTCGCACTTTTTAGCACGGCCCTCAAAGTATTCTTTAGTTGATTCAAGTGTTAAGTAGTAGTTACCAAGAACCATGTCTTGAGATGGAGTAACGATAGGTTTACCATCTTTAGGTCCTAAGATGTTATTACTTGCTAACATTAAGTCAACAGCTTCTTCTTGAGCTGATTTTGATAATGGTAAGTGAACAGCCATTTGGTCACCATCGAAGTCAGCGTTGAATCCAGTACAGACTAATGGGTGTAAACGAATTGCACGACCTGCTACTAACTTAGGTTGGAATGCTTGAATACCAAGTCTATGTAATGTAGGAGCACGGTTTAATAATACTGGGTGGTCGCTAATAATTTCTTCAACGATATCAAATACTTTTTCATCATAACGATCAATCAATTTTTCTGCTTGTTTATGAGCAGATGCATATCCTCTTTTAATTAATAAAGAGACAATATATGGACGTAATAATTGAATAGCCATTTCACGTGGAATACCACATTCATACATCTTTAGGTCTGGTCCAACAGCAATAACTGAACGACCTGAATAGTCAACACGTTTACCAAGTAAGTTTTGACGGAAACGACCTTGTTTACCTTTCAAGATACTTGTTAAACATTTAAATGTACGGCCATTAGGACCTTGTACAGGTTTATTTCTACGACCATTATCGATTAAAGCATCAACAGCTTCTTGCACCATACGTTTTTCATTTAAAAGAATAACAGATGGAGCATTCATTTCGATTAATCTTTTTAAACGATTATTACGAGTAATAACACGACGATATAATTCGTTTAAATCAGAAACAGCGAAACGTCCACCTTCAAGTTTACACATTGGACGTAAGTCTGGTGGTAAAACAGGAATGCAGTCTAAGACCATCCATTCAGGTCTATTGCCAGAAGAACGGAAAGCTTCAATAACCGCTAAACGTTTCATTAATTTCTTTTGTTTATCTTTCTTAGAATCTTTGATTTGAGCACGAAGTTTTGCAGATTCAGCATCAAGATCAATTTCTTTTAATAATTTTTTGATTGCTTCTGCACCTTCGCCAAATTCAGCACCAGTATGTTTAGAAATAAATGCTGCTGTAGTTTGGAAATCAAAAGGTTCTTGTGGATAATTTTCTAATTTGCTAATTAACTCGTTAGCGCGAGTATAGTCATAACTATCTTTGTCTAATGTATCAACAAAGTCTTTGATTACAACTAATAAATCTGCTGGACCATTCTTTTCAGAAATGTGTTGTCCCTTTGTCAAGAATTTAGATGTACCTGGATTAATAACAACGTGAGCAGCGAAATAAATAATTTCTTCAAGTTGTTTTGCAGGTATATCAAGTACTAGACCTATGCGTGATGGCACACTCTTTAAATACCAAATATGAGTTACAGGTGAAGCGAGCTCAATGTGGCCCATTCTTTCACGTCTAACTTCTTTAGAAATAACTTCGACACCACATTTTTCACAAGTGACACCTTGATAACGAATTTTCTTATATTTACCACAGTGACATTCGTAATCTTTAGAAGGTCCGAATATTTTTTCACAGAATAATCCGCCCATTTCTGGTTTTTGAGAACGGTAGTTAATAGTTTCAAACTTTTTAACTTCACCATGAGACCATGCACGAATTTTTTCTGGAGAAGCAAGAGAAATTTTAATTGACTTTAAATCATTAATATCAAACATTTTCATTGTCCTCCTTATTCTTCATCATTGATAGCATCAACAATGTCCATTGAATCTTCTTCATCAAAAGCATATTGATCAGTTAAATCTTTAACTGCTTGAGGAATACGATGTTCCTCTGCTTCTGCTTGTTTAGAAATTTCTGATGTATCAATTTCTGCACCATTTTGGTCATATAAACGGAAATCTAATGCTAAAGCTTGAAGTTCTTTTGTTAATAACTTGAATGCTTCTGGCATACCTGGTTTTGGTAATGGTTTTTGTTTAATAATAGCGTCATAAGCTTTACGACGTCCGACACGATCATCAGATTTGATTGTCATCATTTCTTGTAATGTGTGAGCGGCACCATAAGCTTCAAGAGCCCAAACTTCCATTTCACCAAATCTTTGTCCACCTTTTTGAGCTTTACCGCCTAAAGGTTGTTGAGTAATAATTGAGTAAGTACCAGTTGCACGAGCATGTAATTTATCATCGACCATGTGGACTAACTTAATCATATACATGATACCAACAGAGATACGTTCATCAAAACGATCACCTGTACGTCCATCATAAAGAATGGTCTTACCATCTGGACTTAATCCAGCTTTATTCATTAAATCAAATATTTCCTCATTAGATATGCCGTCAAAAACTGGAGTAGCAATTTTCATGCCTAGTTTCTTAGCAGCCATACCTAAGTGAATTTCAAGAATTTGACCAATATTCATACGAGAAGGAACACCTAATGGGTTTAACATAATGTCAACTGGTGTACCATCTGGTAAGAATGGCATATCTTCCACAGGTAAAATACGGGAAATAACACCTTTGTTACCATGACGTCCAGACATCTTATCACCTTCAGAGATTTTTCTCTTTTGGACAATATAGACACGAACTTTTTCATCAACTTTTGGTGGAAGTTCATCACCATTTTTACGTGAGAATATTTTAACATCAAGAACAACACCAGCACCACCATGTGGAACACGTAATGAAGTATCTTTACCATCTTTAGTTTTATCAGCAAAGATGGCCATTAACAATTTTTCTTCCGCGGTAGGTTCTGTTTGTCCTTTAGGAGTAATCTTACCAACAAGAATATCTCCTTCTTTTACTTCAGCGCCTGGAATAATAATTCCGCGCTCATCAAGATAAGTCTTAGCATCTTCGCTAATATTAGGAACATCACGAGTATATTCTTCGTGACCAAGTTGAGTATTACGACATTCACAATCATAAGATTCAATGTGAATAGTAGTGTATACATCATCTTTAACTAATCTTTCAGACATAATAACTGCATCTTCGTAGTTATAACCATTCCAAGTCATAAATGCGATAGTAACGTTTTGTCCTAAAGCTAATTCGCCATTTTCCATTGCTGGACCATCAGCAAGGATTTGTCCGACTTTTACTTGATCTCCAACTTTAACAATTGGATGTTGATTTATACAAGTTCCTTGGTTGGAACGCATAAATTTTTGTAAGTGATATGTACGATCTACGCCGTTATTAGTTGTAACAATCTTTGTAGAATCTACATATTTAACAATGCCATCTTCCTTAGAAACAACAGCAATACCAGAGTCCTTAGCAATAAAGTGTTCCATGCCTGTTCCAATATAAGGAGCATGTGGATTCAATAAAGGTAAAGCTTGACGTTGCATGTTAGCACCCATCAAAGCACGGGTAGTATCATCGTTTTCAAGGAATGGAATACATGATGCAGCAATAGA
>CAKPAV010000129.1 GCA_934133115.1 uncultured Bacilli bacterium | reverse complement strand
TTGTAGTCCCGTTCCATTAGTGGATAATTTATATCCAACAATTTCTTGACTAAATGTGGAATAACTTAATCCATAACCAAATGGAAATTGTACAATATCATTATAATTTTTTGATAAAGTATCTTGAAAATAATTTTCTTTATCCGCGGTTTCATACCACTTATACCCAACATAAATATCTTCAACATAATGAATATGGTCACCATTTCTTAAAGCATTAACATAAGATGGATCCATTGTTAAATCATATGGATATGTATCTGTAAGTTTACCGCTAGGATTTACTTGCCCTTTTAAAATTCGTGGAATAGCAAGTGTTCCTGATTGTCCTGGGTAGTTAACTAATAATGCTGCATCAATTTTTTCATTATTAAGGAAACTTAGTTCCATTTGATTGCCGGCATTAATTAAAATAATTACATTTTCAAAATTATCTGTAACTAAATTTATTAATGATTCTTCTTCAGTTGATAGTTCCAAATAGAGACGATCATTATCCTTTCCACTTGGATGTTTTGTTTGAGTAAAAGGGATATCAATTCCTTCACTTCCAAAGCGAGAAATAGTAACAACCGCAGTGTCAGAAAAATCTTTAGCATTTGCTAATAAAGTTTTTCCGTTTGTACCCGATTTATTATAAAAATCAGTATCTGGATCACTTAAAGTAGTGGATCCATTCCATCTGCTACTTCGAAAAGATTTATAAGCATCTAATAATTCTGTATTTACTTCAAATCCTTCTTTTTCAAAAGCACTTTTTAAAGTAATTTTCTTTTCTTCATTAATTGTCGCAGTAGAACTACCTCCCCCAGATAAGAAAAAAGCACTATCAATACTGGACCAGCCAAATAAGTTGATTTTTGTTACTGATTTATCTAAAGGTAGACATTTATTCTTTAGTAAAACCATGCCATCTTCAGCAATTTTTTGTACCGCTTGATCATTATTTTCAAGTGTTAATTTTGTATCTTCACTAGAGAAATCTGTTCCTGAGCCACATAACATTGTGGTAATTACTTCGTTGTATCTCGAGCAAAAATAATTACCAACAATTAATGCAACAAGGAAAACAGAAGTAACACTTAATCCAATTATATTTTTTAAATTCTTTTTCATAATATACCTCTTAATTTATAAAAGAAACTGTTAGCATTCTAATATTTAATGTAGCAACGCCACCCCATGCATTAGTGTAATTACCAGTTGTATTTGCATTTAAAATTGTAAATTCAACTACATTGTCACCAACTGTTAAGTCAATATTGCTAGCAATTGTTGACCAAGAGTATTGGTTCATTGCCCAAACAGTACTTGATATACCTAATTCTTTATAATTTTCTGGTAATTTATGTCCATTGATTTTTGCATTAGTGTTAGATGCTACTTCTTTAAAATCACTTGATCCATTTTTAACTTTTATGGTTAATAATTTATCAACATCCATATCCATTGTTTCTAAATAGAATCCATCTGTATTTTTATTATTGCCATTACAATATAATGAACCCGCTAATAAAGATAAATTAACTTTGCCACTAATTTCTGAATAAATATGGAAAGCAATTGTTGCACCAACTTCAACATTTGATATATCTGAACTTCCTTGGAATTCCCATTTTCCATTTTCCATCATTTCAGCTTTTTCGACATAATATTTTTCCGTTGTATTAGTTGGATCTTGTCTATTTTTACTTGCAACTGAATAAGATTTATGAATTGTTACATCGAATGTAGAGTTTAAGCCTTTGAATGTAATAGTTATTGTTCGAGTTTCTACTGTTAAAGACGAAGAAGATAAATTTAATGTTGTAGTTGTAGTAGTTATATAATTTGAAACATCAACTTCGTTACATACGCTACAATTAGCTATAACTTTAATTCCAGCTAAAGATAAAGTGTCACCAGAATTATAATCAAGTTGTGTTGGCTTATTCTTAATAATGAGCGATGTAAAGGTATGTCCACCAATATCCTTCTTTTCACCACATAAACTACATTCATGCCAGTGATTATCCTTGTCACTTTGATAACCTTCAATCCAATTATGAGCATGAGCTACAGTAATATCAACTTTTGTTGATACTCCCATATATGAGATAACAACTTCCTTATCAGTGGCTTTTAAAGCATCGTGAGAATAAGTATAGTTTGTAATAATTTCACTACTTAAATCATCATAATAAGCTTTAACTTCCATACCTTTGTTATCAAAAGCTTCACCAATTGCATAAGTTGTTTTATTAGGTTGTTTTGTAACTTCTATTTTTGTAACTTTCTTTTGACCTTCAATATATTTAGCGGTTAAAGATTTAATTGCAAAATAAACTTCTCCATATCTTTGATTTTGGAAAGGATCAAGCACATGATAAAATTCATTAACGTCAATTTCGATAATGTTGTCACCTTTCTTTAACCATGTATCAATAAAATCAATATCCACAAAATAAGGCGTCCAGTTACGAGATAACATTTCACCATTTTTATAATTAGCTGGTAATAATCCTTCTTTTACTTCAACATTTAATCCATTAACTGTTACTGATGTCGCTTTATTCAAATACATATCTGATGTCCAACCTTTATCTGGACGTGTAATGTTATATCCACCAGCGTTAAGAGAAATACTAGCATATGAATCTTTTTCAGAATAGATATGTATTCTTACTTTTGCTAAAGCTTTAATAGAATCAATGCCTTGGGAAGTTGATAATGTATAAGAATTGATTGTAACTTCTTCATTCCAATTTGATGGTTTATAAGATTTTACTTTATTGGCAGGCTCCACAAAGAATGGTAATTCACTAGTGGCTTCCTTAGCCGTATCATTTTTACTATATTGATCAAAAACCACAGAAATACCTTCGTATCCTTCAATTTTAAATGAAGTTTGAACGCCCAAATATTTTATTACAATATTATGTTCGCCTTTACTCACTACATAGCGATTAGGATTTTCAATTATAGTATTATTTTCATATAGTTCAAATGAAGTCACTTCTTTACTTGTACTATCGCCATAATTGGCAGTAACTTTAATTAAAGATAAGTCAACAATATCATTAACCACTACAGAAGTCTTAATACCCGAAGTATCAACATCTAGACTTGTAATAGAATTAGCGTTGACTTTGATGTCTAAATCCACTGATGCATTATAATAAGTGAGTGTAACTTTTTTGTCTGTAGCTTTTAATGGACCTGATGGTTCAATTGAATCAAGACGATACCCTCCAAATTCTTCTTCTTCACCATCATTCCAGATAGCTTTTAGTCTTAATCCCGTGTAATCAAAAGTTTCTCCAACATCGTACTCTAGTTTCGTAGGATTATTGATGATAGATAGAGAGGTAACTTGATAATCATCAATATCAATTGGCGCGCTAGGTTTAGTTGAAGTTCCTGAATTGTTCCCCTGACTAGGATTTTTATTATCACAACTACTTAATCCGATAGCTAAAGGCACAATCAAACTAATTAACAAACCTTTTAGTAATGTTCTTTTCATAGCAAAAAATTCCTTTCATACACTGATACAATAAATGAAAGCGGTTAAAATAGGAATAATACTCACTGATTATGTTAAAATTACCACTTATTTTGCTTACTAGTTATTATCTATTTTCTCTTGACTAGGGAAAAGAATAGCTAAAGAGAATATATCTTCACGTTTAGCAATTTTTAAATCGCCCTGATATTTATCCACAATCATCTTGATTGATTTCATACCAAAGCCATGATAATCTTTATTACTTTTTGTCGTAACTGGTAAGTTATCCTTACCAATAATTAATTCACCTGTATAATAATTCTCAATATTTATTGATACTAAAGAATAAACATTACGCACAATCAAATTAATTTGTCTTTTATTACTATCTTGTATTTTCATAACTGCTTCAACAGCGTTATCAATTGCATTTCCAAATAAACAATATAAGTCAGAATCCGCAATAAAACTTAACTTTGAGCAATCAGCCAAACAAGATAATTTAATATTTGCTTTTTGACATAACAGACTTTTCTCAGTAAGAATTAAATCTAATGCCTCATTACCGGTACGTACGTTAGAGTCGTAAATATTAATAATCTCTTCTAGTTCATTAATAGTATCTTTAGTTATGTTACCTTTAGCTGTATGTTCACGAATCTGATGCTTTAAATCATGACATTTTAAATTGATTAAATCAACATTCTTTTTGTTATCTTGATATCTAACTTTTGATTGATGCAATAATTGCGATGTGATTTCTAATTCGTTTTTTAATCTACGATTATCCATAACGAAAAATTGTAAATATAAGACCATCAAACAACTTAATAAATTATAAATGCCTATCACAACATAATAAACACGATTATACTCCATGTGTAAGTATGTGATTATCGAGCTTAAAATAATATTAATAAGTAAAATTAGTGAAGCAATTAATAGTAGTGACTTATTATCAATTCGTATTTCATAGTTTGATATTTTTTTTCTAAAAACAAAATAGAAAACCAAGTAAACAACAAAATGAATTTCTAAATAAGTCATCACTTGGATAACTCTTATACCTGGATCACTTAAATCAATAATCTTGTCACCATATATTCCCAAAGTTGATGGATCGGCTAATTCAAAAAATCTAGCAATAAGAGCGTATAATTCATGAGAAAAATGTTGTGTTGTATAACCAGCAATAGAAATAAAAAAGAGTTTATACCAAGGCACGTCATATACAAAAAATAAAGAAACAAAGCATAAAAGAAACAAAGTTAAAAACATTAGTGATGAAAACCACCAAGAATAACTAACTTTAAAAAGCGGAAAAATTATTGATAAAACTAAAACCACTCCGACCGATAATATAAATCGCCAAACACTATTTTTCTTTTTTGGTAATTTATAAGAAAACATATGCATGGCTAAAAGAATTTCTAATACAAATACCGGTTTATATAATGCTAATTCTGTAATTTCCATTTTTATTTACCACCATTTGTTAAATAGTTATTTAAAGCACTAATAAATTCTTTTCTTCTAGGCCTAGCTAAAGCTAATTCAGTATTATCAACTTTTACATAATCTGCAGTAACTTCTTGAACATATTTTAAATTAACCAAGTAGCATTGATTACATAGCATGAAAGATTCATTCTTCAGTAATTCTATATAAGTTTTCATAGTTCCATAGGCATGAATATTTTCACCATCAACAAGATGAAAACAAATATGGTGATCATAAATTTCAATATACATAAGTTTTGAAATTTCAATACGTTTAATAATGTTTTTATAATTAACAACAAAAGAGCGATCGTTCTTGTTTTTTAAAAATAATAATGCACGATTCATTTTTAGTTTAAAGCTATAATAATCAATTGGCTTTAATATGTAATCAAAAGCATTAACTTCATAACCATTTATGGCGTATTGGGCAAGAGATGTTACAAATACAATCATTACTTGATTATCAATTTTTCTTATTTCTTTAGCAGTGGCAATACCATCTAATAC
>CAKPAV010000128.1 GCA_934133115.1 uncultured Bacilli bacterium | reverse complement strand
TATTAATTATGCTAAATTGATCTAATTATATGATAAAATGGTATTGTAGGTGATAATAGATGGATTATAAATATCAAAGAAAACAAATATTTGGGAAAAGATTAAAAGTTCCAAAACATATTTTAAACAAAGTATATAATTGTACTCTTTCTTTTAATGAATATATTGAGTATCAATTAGATGATAAAATACCAACTTCTTGCATTAGAGAGTCTGATAGAAGAATTGTAGAAAAGTTTGGTATTGATAGATGCAAAGAATTAGATTGGGAATTAATTAATAAAAGAATTTATGGTAATGACATAAGTTTTAGAGATATATTAATGC
Source organism: uncultured Bacilli bacterium (assembly GCA_934133115.1). Next base: position 5,183 of record CAKPAV010000128.1, on the reverse strand, counting down.
ATATTGATTCACAAATAGAAGATATTAATCAAGCTTTGTATGAACTTGTAAAAGATAAAATAAAGCCAAGTGATTATTCACCAAAAATGGCTAAAATATATTCAGATAGATTGTTTGAAATACCTGCAATTGAAAACTATGAAACATACGATTATAGTGAAAGCAGATTAAGAAATATGAAAAGCAACTTTAATAATGGTAAAGTCAATATAAAGGATATTGTTAGTAATTGGAAACTATTTAAAGACAAAGATTTAAGCTATTGTTTATTAAATGATGAGAATAATAAAAATAATATTACAGGTAGTTCATTAAAAGAATTTATGAATAATTATGATACATTAGTGTCTTTAATAGTAGAAAATAATGATATATATAAATTTATTGATACTATTTCTAATAGCACTTCTGAAGATGAAAAACATAATTATATAAAACAATTTACTGACGATATATTAAGCAATACAAAAAGAAAATATGGAGATTATAGACAACCTTTTAAGCTAACAGATGAACAATATAAAGAAATATTTAAGTATTCATCAATGGAAGAATATTTAAAAGAATTTAATGAATATGAAGCAACACCTGTAATAGAAGAATTAAAATCTTTGCCTCAAGACTATGTTTTTAATATGTCAATTCCATTTTCAGAGTTATTGAATTACGATGTTTTATCATTTGTTGGTACATATGGATTAAAAAATATTGTCGATTTTGATAACGAATGTGGCCATTTCTTTACAAAAAATAATTGTGAAATGTTAAAATCAATGTTTGATATGTATTTACATTATTCAGGAAATGAGCATGATTCTAAAAAAACAATTTACACAAAAAAGAATATAGATGAAAATGGTAATTATATTGATAGACCATATACTAAAGATGAATTCTATGAAGCAATGAAAAGAATGATAAAATATGGTCCTAGTGATTGGAATTATGTTGATAAAGCTCCAGATTATAGAGATATGACAGGGGAATTCAGAGTTAGAAATGCAGAGTTGTTTATTTCAGAAGAAGCACCTGAAGAATTACAAAAAAAATTTTATACAAAATCTATTACTCCTCAATTATTATTAGAACATCCAGAATATATTCAATTCTTAAATGGAAAAGATTTGAGTTCATGTTTGAAAAATAGAGAAATACAAGTTGAAGGTAGTAATGCATTATATGAATATGAGAATATTTATAAATTTCTAGGTAATAAAACTGACTTTAATGGAGTTATGAATTTTATTACTGAATATAGTGATGTTTTAGATATTATCTTCGATAGAAAAATTTCAGATCACTATCAATATGAGATAAAGTTTTCAATTAATGATGACATAGACCAAATTCAAAGTAAAATTCATGAAACTTTAAAGAAACTTATTATTGAAAAAGGATTAACTTATCCTACGCATATTCCAAAGAAATTAATCGAAAAGTATCCATCTATGTTTTTGGATAAAAATGCGCCTCAAGAATTGCAAGAAGCTTTTTATGGTAGAACTATTACTTCAGAATTTATTTTATCAAATCCAGCTTATAGAAATTATTTAAAAAATGTTGATTTAGAATGCTTATTTAAATATATGCTTGTTAATATAATGCCTAAAAATTTATCAAATAGTATAGTAGCATCTTCACCTTTAGGTCGTAGAACTAGATATTATCAAATTAGTTTTGTTAATGCACTTAAAGAAACTTTTGGTGAATCGGATGCTTTAGATGTAATGCTTATATATGGAAAATATATTGAACAAGTTTATGAGGCAAATAATTTTAAAAACTTCTTATATAATCCAGAGTTTACACAGGATGGATTTCTTGATGAACTTGATAAAGCGATATTACAAAATATTATTGATGGAAATATGAAATATGATGAGAATATTCCTAGTCATTTCAAAAATAATAATCCAACTTTATTCTTAGAAGCAAATGTGCCACAAGAAATAAAAGATAAATTCTATAATAGAGCATTTACATTAAAAGATTTTAATGATAAACCTGAATTATTAAATATATTTGAAGATACAAACATAGCATGTGCTTTTTCGGAAAATATGTCTTGGATTATTCCACTATTTAATGATTCTGAAAATTTTAAAACTGGAAACTACAATCGTATGAAGGTTATATCAACATATTCTAAAATACAAGATGTAGAACTTCAAAAAGCGTTTAAAGAATATGTCATGGAATTTGGAACTAATATTGATGTGGAAAAAATAGAATACGTTTCAGAAGTTTTATCAAGACTTTCATTATCAAATTCAAGTGAAATATTTACATTTAGAAAAGAACTTGCTACTCAAATATTGAAATCAAATAATCCTTTAGAAAGTTTAAGCAAAATCGAAGATGTGTTTATTAGAAATAATATTCCTACTGTCGGAAAAATATATTCTTGTTTTGAAATATTACACCCTGATTTTCAAGGATTTAATTTTGAAAATTCAATGGTATCACCAATATTAAAAAAATCATCAACAATGAGCAAAAAAGTAACTGTGTTCTCTGATTTGATTAAATCATCATTTGGATCTAATAATAGGTCTGTCAACGCATATTTAAAAAATATAGAATTTGGATCTAATTTATATGAAAGTATAAAAGCGGGTCAAATTCAATTTGATTCACTTGGAGAAGTTGAGATAAGAGAATTAACTACTTTTTGTAGTCATTTAGCAACTTTATATAATAATACTATGAAAGCTAAAAGGAGTAATGAAACATTCAAATCATCTGGATATGTTTTAACAGATATTTTAGATCTTTCAAAGAAATTATCTCCTGATGGTACGTTAGATTATAATTTAGCTGATAGAGTTATTAGAATGTTTTGCGGATTTACTGGTATTGACACATTAGAACAGGCAAAAGAATATATTGAAAGAAAAGTTAGTACTGCTGATTCACAAAATAGAAATGCATCAAGTTCAGATATGATATTAGAACAAGGAGATTTTATAAAAGGAATTGGCGGTATTTCATATTTAAGAAATATTTTACAAAATGGTAGTGTTTCAAAAGAGTATTTGGGATCAAGTGCAGGTAGTGATGCTACTCCACTTGATACTGATATTTCAATGATAATGAGTTCAGATGGAACAATAAGTGAAAAAATGGATGCAACTGCTGCTTCAAGTTATGGGCCTATATGGTTTGTGCTTAAAAATGATGATAGATTTATAACTACAAGAACAAGTAATGAAACATTGGAAGCAAAAATGGATATGTCTAAAATGGAAGTATTCTATACAGGTCTTTTAGGACAAGGACATTATGGAATTAGAACTGGATTTGCTTCTAGTGAAATAAATTATATTGTTATGGAACATTTTGATCCTCGCGTAGGATTAGAAATTGCTATGAATGGCTTCTATATTCCTGTAGCTAATAAAGAAGGAAAAATTGTATTTACTCCAAAAAATTATGACGAATTAAGAACTAAAATGAGTGGTTTATCATATTTTAACGAGAATAATTATACCTTCTCTGAAAATCTAATTACAGAAGAAACAGAATACTTTGCACAGCAAATAGAACAAAGCAATTATGAAGTTCAAGCTAAAAGAGAAAAAATCAATAGTGTTATCAAAAATTCTCTTGAAGAATTAGGATTACATCTAAAAACTAATATTGATGGAGATTTAACTGAGGGATTTGTAGAATTGATTGATACCGGTTCAACAGGAAGAGGAACAAATAAACCTGGTGATGGAGATTTTGATTTTATGATGAGATTAGATAAAACCATATTATCAAATCCAGCTAGATTAAACGAATTAAAGCAAACTATATTAAGAAATTTTGGTCGCGAAAATTCTTCTGAATTAACTGGAACTGGAGACTTTAGATTAAAGAATGTTCAAATAGATACAGATATAAATGTAGATATTGATATTACATTTACTGAAAAAACAGATAAAGTATCGTATTCTACTGATATGGCATTACAAGATAGACTTGCTACTATTCACAGAAATGATCCTGAAAAGTATAAATATGTTGTTGCTAATATATTACTAGCAAAACAAGTTCTTAAAAAAGCTGAAGCATATAAGCCTAATCGTGGAGAAATACCTCAAGGTGGTTTAGGTGGTGTTGGAATTGAAAATTGGATTCTTCAAAATGGTGGTTCATTTACTGATGCTGCTAAAAGTTTTGTTGAGGCTGCTGATGGAAAAAGTTTTTCAGAATTCCAATCTACTTATCAAATATGGGATTTTGGCGATAATCACTTAGCCGAAAGAAGAGGACTATATGCACATGATAATTTTGTTACAAACAATATGAGTGAAGCAGGATATCAAAAAATGGTTCAAGCTTTAAAAGAATATTTAAAATCTATAGAAATTTCACAAATAGATACCGAAACTATAAAACGATGACTTATAATGATAAGCCATCGTCTTTTTCTTTGGTCTGCCTATGTATTAAGTAAGGACACAAATATAAATACTTGCAACTTTCTTTTCATTATTCATTAACCAATCACTCCTTTTTACTAAAAAAGAGGAGACAATGGTATCTAATTAATTCTAAATACTACTGACTCCTCATTAAATTCAATATTATAAATTTTCGATATCTTGCGTTTATATATCATAAATATACCTTCATTTCTAGAGCATACCTTTTACATTGGCAATTTATATTATCACTTATTTAAGATTGTATATTCCCTATATTGAGAATAAGTAGTATTAGTTGAAGCTAATATTTAAATAACTATTTAATCTTTTTTATATAATCTTCTAAATCTTTAATTTCAGTAGAGTTTGATAGAATACCGATATAGAAAGTTTTAGAATAATTAAAAGCTAGGAAAGTAATTTATTTAATAATAACCCTATGTGGCTCAATATAAGATAAATTAGAGTGTTCTATAATTCTCATATTACCATTTATTATTTTCGGTTTAGTATTACAAAAAATCACATATAAACTCCATTTTCTTTTTAAATTCAGTTTCAAACCCTATTAGTTTACTTATAATATTAATCATAATAAAAACCTTTCTTAATACAAAAAAATATCAACTTCGTTTAGAAATTGATATTTTTCTATATCAAGTTCAAACTAAATAGTTCGAACAGATTCGTCAATGGAGGAACCGACCAGATTCGAACTGGTGCTCAGGGTGTTGCAGACCCACGCCTTACCACTTGGCTACGGTTCCA
>CAKPAV010000127.1 GCA_934133115.1 uncultured Bacilli bacterium | reverse complement strand
CTTATTTATTAACAATAGATGAAATTTCATGTAAATGATGATAGATTGTTTCTAATTCTTGATCAGATAAATGAGCGTATTTTTCAGTTAAGTTTTTAACACGTATTTTTTCTGCTGATTTAAGTTCAATAATTCCTTGATCAGTTAATTTAACTAATATTTCCCGGCGATTATTTACATTTAATTCACGAGTTACGCATTTAGCTTTATCAAGTTCATCAACTATTTTAGTACATTGTTGTTTAGATACTCCAATAAAAGTAGCAATATCTTTCATGGTTATGCCTTTATTATTGTTTTTTCTATTAGAAATACCAATATAAGATAATGTTAACATTTGAAGTGGAGAAAATTTTGGCTTTTCCACTATTTCATTACATCTTGTAATAGCGTCTTTAATAGCAGGAAAAAATAATAATGATTCATTACTAATTAATTTGATAAGTTCGTTTCTTGTCATATTAACACCTCAATAATAGTATGAATGAAGTAAAGTTAAATGTCAACAAAAAACAAAAGTAAATAAATGTTGACAATTAACATCGATGCTATTAAACTTATGATATCAAAAAAAGGAGGAATTTAAATTATGATAAAAATATTAAAGAATTTAAAAGCTAAAGATTGGCTATTAATATTATTAGAAGTAGTGATTCTATGTAGTTGTGTGTATTTAGAATTATTACTTCCTGATTATATGAAAGATATTACAGTCATTATTCAAAGCGGCACTAATAGTGTTAGTGATGTTTGGATAGCGGGTGGAAAAATGATTGCCTGTGCTTTAGGAAGTACAGTAGGTTCAATTATTTCCACATTTATTTCATCATATGTTAGTGCGGATTTAAGTTATGAAACTCGTGAAAAATTATTTAATCACATCATGGATTTAGACACAACAAGAATGAAAAACTTTTCAACAGCTTCTTTAATTACAAGAACCACAAACGATATAACCCAAATCCAAATGATTATATCAATGGGATTAATGATGTTAATTAAAGCACCTATTCTTGCAATTACCGCAATTATTAAAATTGTTAATAAGAGTTTAGAATTATCTTTACTTACTGCCGCCGCAGTTGTGATTATTGTTGGTACTATTTTAATTATTATGTATCTAGTATTACCAAGATTTAAATTAGTGCAAAAATTGACTGATGATGTTAATAGAATTGCTCGAGAAACATTAACAGGTAATAAAGTTGTTCGTGCTTTTAATGCGGAAGATTATGAACAAGAAAAATTCGATGAAAAGAATAACGAATTAATTAATACCCAAATATTTAATAGAACGGCTTTCTCATTTATGTCACCAGTGATGTCACTAGTTATGTCATCTTTAACCTTATTTATATATTGGATTGGTGCCTCATTAATTAATGGTGCGGAATTACCTAATAAAGTTGAAGTGTTTGGAAACATTATGGTATTTTCATCTTATGCGATGTATGTTATTCAAGCATTTATGTTCTTAGCAATGATATTTATGATGCTTCCAAGAGCACAAGTATCCGCAAAAAGAATTAATGAAGTTATGGAGACTCCGTTAGCAATTAATGAAGGAACACTTAGTGAAGTAAAAGAAGAAGGAACGTTAGAATTTAAGGATGTATCTTTTCATTATGGTGATGGAAAAGATGTTCTAGAAAATATCACTTTCAAAGTTAATAAAGGCGAAACTATTGCCTTTATTGGCGCAACGGGATGTGGCAAATCTACAATTGTTGGACTTGCTTCAAGATTATATGATGCTAGCAAGGGTGAAGTACTTGTTGATGGCGTTAACATTAAAGATTTAACATTTGACACTTTATATTCGAAAGTAGCGCTTGTCCCACAAAAAGCCGAACTATTCTCTGATACTGTCAAAGATAATGTTACGTTTGGTAAAAATGATGCAACTGATGAAGATGTTAAAAATGCTATTTCCATTGCCCAAGCAGAAGAATTTGTTTCAAAATTAGAGAATAAAGAAAATCATATGATTGCGGAACGTGGTAATAACTTATCAGGTGGACAAAAGCAAAGAATGTGTATTGCTCGTGCTTTAGTTAGAAATAGCGAAATTGTTATATTTGATGATTCATTCTCAGCCCTTGATTATAAAACTGATAAAAACTTACGAAATGATTTGAAAACCAAATTAAAAGGTACCACAGTCGTAATAGTAGCTCAAAGAATTGGTACGATTAAAAACGCTGATAAGATTGTAGTACTTGATCATGGAAAAATTGTAGGAATGGGAAAACATGAAGACTTGCTTAAAAATTGTAAAGTCTACTATGAAATTGCTACTTCCCAATTAGATGAAAATGAATTGAAAGGGGGAAAATAATTATGCCAAGAGGACATATGCAAATAAACCAAAAGGCGAAAAACTCTAAAGAAGCATCTCGCCAATTAATTCGTTATATTAAACCTTACCTACCTTTAATAATTATTAGTCTTGTTTTAGCGGGAGTTGGATCAATACTTACAGTTCTTGGCCCAGATAAATTAAAAGAAATTACTGATATTATTAGTAATGCATTTACTTCCCTTAAAGAAACACATATGTGGACTGATATTCCTTTAAAAGATATTGCGGTTGTTGCCATTTCCTTACTTATTATTTATATAATAAGTGCGATATGCACATTCTTTACCTCTTTCATTCTAGCGCGTGTTGCTTTAAAAATATCAAAGAAATTACGTTCAGACTTAGAAAGAAAAATTAATAAAGTACCATTATCATATTTTTCAAGAAATACATATGGTGATGTATTAAGTAGAATTACTAATGATGTTGATACAATTATTGATGCGCTTAATAATAGTGTTTCTTCTGTTGTTAGTGCTATTTGTCAATTCGTGTTTTGTGTAATTATGATGTTTGTGACTGATGCGCCAATGGCATTGACTGCGATTTTATCAACTATTTTAGGATTCGCTTTGATGATAGTAATTATCAAAGTATCACAAAAATACTTCAAAGCTCGTCAAGTATCATTAGGTGCGCTTAACGGATATATTGAAGAAATGTATTCTGGACATGATGTGGTAAGAGTTAGTAATGCGAATAAAGAAGTTAAAGAAAAATTTGTGACTTATAATAAAGCAGTAAGAAAAGCAAACTTAATGTCACAATTATTATCAGGAATGATGCCAACCTTAATGACATTTATCGGTAATATTGGTTATGTGGCAGTTTGTATTGTCGGTGCAATTAGAGTAATAAACGGAGATATTACCTTTGGCGTAATTTCGGCTTTCTTAGTATATGTACGTTTATTTACTCAACCTTTATCTTCATTATCACAAGGTGCAAGTAGCTTACAATCTTGTATGGCGGCAAGCGAAAGGGTATTTGGCTTCTTAAATGAAGCGGAACTTGAAGATGAAAGTGATAAAGTGACTAGAATTGAACATGTAGAAGGTAATGTAACATTTGATCATGTCGCTTTTAGTTATGATGATGCACCAGATAAAATTGTTATTAAAGATTTCTCTTGTCAAGTTAAAAAAGGTCAAAAAGTTGCAATTGTAGGACCTACTGGAGCGGGAAAAACAACTCTAGTAAACTTATTAATGCGCTTCTATGAACCAATAAGTGGTAGTATTTCTATTGATGGAATTAATATTAAAGATATGAAAAGAGAAGATGTGCATTCATTATTCTCGATGGTTCTTCAAGATACATGGCTATTTGAAGGAACAATTAAAGAAAATTTGACTTTCAATACTCCTAATGTAAGTGAGGAAAAAATTAAGGAAGCTTGTAAAGAATGTGGCATTTCCGAATTTATTGAATCATTAGAAAATGGCTATGATACAGTATTAAATGATAATACATCATTATCAATTGGACAAAAGCAACTATTTACTATTGCTCGAGCCATGATTCAAGATTCACCAATGTTAATATTAGATGAAGCAACATCTAATGTTGATACAAGAACAGAAATATTAATTCAAAAGGCTATGGATCAATTAACAAGTAATCTTACATCATTTGTTATCGCACATCGTTTATCCACAATTAAAAATGCTGATGTCATCTTAGTTCTTAAAGATGGGGATATTATAGAGCAAGGTAATCATCAAGAATTACTTGCTAAAAATGGTGTTTATGCTTCATTATATAATTCCCAATTTGATGAAGGTAATGATGGGGCAATTGATACGGCTATGAAAAAATTAGCTAAAGCATAAATATAAAAGGCAGCGTTGAGCAAACGTTGCCTTTTTTAAAATATGGAATTTAAAAAGTATTAATAGGTAATAATGTCTTTAACGCAATCGAATCCTTCATCAACACTAGGACGAGTGATAGTTGTAGCATATCCTTCTAGTTGATCTAGTGGGAAATAGTGTTCACCAGGTACTTGGTTACGTTTTTCAATTCTTTGATAGCAAATATTAGTAGGAGTTGGGAAAAAATAAGCAATAACACGGAATTGGGCTTCAGGAATTAATTCTTTAATTCTTTGAAAAAAACGAGCGCGAACTTTTGGTGTTGGGCTTGTAGCATCATATATAACATCTTTGCCATTAGTAATATCTTCCGCAATACGACGATATACTTCTGGCCAAACTTGGCTCTCTGGCCAATCAGGATGTTCCATTCTAATGCCATCAGTAGTAACAATACGACAATTAAATTCCTTTGCTAATACATTGTTTGAATATGTGGATTTTCCAGAACCTGGAATGCCTACGAGCATATGAACAGTAACCATGTTTCTTACCTCAACTTTCAAAATGATTTTATAAATAAATACCTTTTAATTTTAAAGTAACAGAAAGTTAACGGCAATAGTATTTTTGTTTTATTTAAATGAAAGCGTTTTAAATCATCATATTAATACATTTACAAAAGCATATGCTTGCTTTATAATCTTGTTAGATATAACTAACTAGGAGTGTGTTTAACTATGAAATATGGATTATTACCTAAAATGATGTGAGGATTTTTTAAGAAAACATTTGAAAAATCGCTTGTTGATGTTTGGAATGTAAAAAACAACAAAGAAATCATGAAAAATGCTCATGTTAAATATAAGAAAATTATTAAAAGCATCGATAAATTTGATAAAAAAGATCGATTCGTTTTTAATATCTTAAGTTGCGCAATGTTAGGTGCTATATTATTAAATTTAGATTTTGACCCAGCAGTTGAAGAAGTAAGAGAATATTATCGCTTATCAATGATGACAAATAAAATAATGAAATTTACGAAAAAAGAAGTCAATTATATAGAAAAATGAAGAAATAGATTAAAAAAATCATCAGAGTGGAGTAAATCTAATAATAATCCTTATTCCTGGAAATTTGATGTTGAAGATGGTGCCTCAATAAATGAATACACCGCCACGTTCCATACTTGTGGAATTTGTTATTTAATGAACAAATTATGATTAGAAAAATATATCCCAGCAATGTGTGCTTTAAATTATGATAGGCTCACGCTAATAACACGGAATTTACACGTGAATATACATTAGCTAGTGGAGGACCATATTGCGACTAGCACTATAA
>CAKPAV010000126.1 GCA_934133115.1 uncultured Bacilli bacterium | reverse complement strand
CGATTAGCATAATCATAGTAATATACTATTTCATACAACTTACCATCTTCAAGTGTGATTTCTTTATCTTCGCACTTTTCACCATTAACAGTAACATATTCTCGTGTTATCTCTTCTCTTTTATCAAAGTTATATGTTACTCCTTCTAATTCCATACTTTTTGATGTGAACATTTTATCCACTCTTTTAACATAATCTTTATTTGTATCTTCATCATTAACTTGTCTATAATAATTACTTTGACTCATTTCCATGACTACTGCGCGATCACTTGGTACAGTTATTTTCATATATAGTTTAAATTCATCGCTAGGCAATGGTTGATTAGTGTATTTTACTTTAAATTCTTCATCTAAATAAAATTCAATAATACCACTATTCATGTCATAACCATAAAAGCCATCACCATTAAAGAAATAATTATCAAATATATAGTTAATAGGCTTACCAACTTCGGAATAATAAACACTTCTTAATTGATAATCGCCATAATAAAATAATATTAGCGCGGTTTCTGCTTTTATCTCGATACCATCTAAAGATATTTTATCTAATAAGCCACTTTTATAACTATATTCAACATCATAATTGAATTCATAAATGCTCGTAATTGGTTTTTCTTCTGTTTTTGTTTTATATTCAATTTCAGTTTTTGTTTTAAATGAACTTACTTTATCATCGTTAATAGTAAAAGACATAATATCTTTTTGTTTGGCGTATTCAATTGATTCAGCTTCTTCTTCTCCTTTTAAGTCAACATTAAAGTCAATAGTTAAAGTAACTACCGATTGATCAAATATAATACTATGTTTGTCATAAACTAAATGATTACCACTAGCGTACTCTTTAATAATGTCTTCTATTTTGTCTATAGCGGTTGTTTCCATTAAATTCATTAAAATAGTATCTTCATAAAGAGAGGATGGACTATAATTGGTATATTTTTTTATAGATTTTTCACTTATATATTTGGCCTCTTTGTTTTTTTCTTCTATTCCTCGTTCTTCATAATATACATAGTGATTATCTTTTGAAACCACCGCTTCAATTGTTTTGTTATTCAAAACATATCCGTTTTCACTATCTTTATAAGATCTGTTTTCACAATAGAATTTATTACCATCTCCAATTGTTTCAATTGTTTCTTCTTTATATCCATCACTTTTTCGAACAAATTCCGTATAATAATCCCCATCATATTCATAGGTGTTTTTCAAAGCAACATAGAATTTTGCAAATACTTCTTTTTCATTATTTCCTGTAGAGATACTTGAACTAACTGATTGGGAAGTATTTGTAGAGCCACTATTGCTTGTTTTCTTTGAATCACACGAAGAAATAATGCTACTCATCCCCAATAAAACTAATAACATCTTTAGTCTAACTTTTGCATTTAACATAATTTTTCCTCCTATTTTAAAAATGCAGAAACGGCTAATTTTAGTACTTTGATTTGTGATTTTAAATAATATTCATCTTCAAATAAAGCGTAATGAACTGATGCTCGAACAAAGATAAATATTAGTGGAGTTAATATATCGCTACTAATTCCGATAACACTCTCAAGTTTTTTAGCATACTCTTGATATCTTTTGCTAACTCCTTCAAAAAACTTTTGTCCTTCTAAATAATATTTCGGATGCGTATAGACTTGATACATAAGGCGATATTTATCACCATGCTTATTTTTAGTCCAATAAGGCACTTCATCTAAGAAACGATTAACATCTTCAAGTGAAGTAGGCGCTAAAGCCATAAAGTCATCTTCTACTTTTTCCATGACATACGCTGTAGACTCAATAATTAATTGATCTAAATTATCAAAATAAATATAGATATTACCTTTGGACATATTACAAGATTTTGCTAGTAAGTTAATGCCTGTTCCGGCTAAACCATGTTTAGCATAACAATCAAAGCACTTTACCATAATTTCTTGTTTCTTTTTTAGTTTGTTTTCTTCATTCAGCATAGTGTCTCCTGATTAATGAACGATTGTTCATTTATTATATTATCTTATAACTATGATTATGTCAAATTTTAATTGTTTTATTCCATAAACTATCGTGATATTATATTGCTAGTGAGGTGTTAAGATATGGATAATGAAGAAATTGATAATCTTGAAAAGTTAGAAGCTCTTGCTGAAACTGGTGATTTTGAAGCATTAAAAAAAGTCGCAGGACATTATTATTGGTTAACTAAAGATAAAGAAGCAGGGAAAAAAGCTTTTTATTATTTAAAAAAAGCCGAACATTTTAATGATTCTGACTTATTATTTAAATTAGGTAATTGTTATGCTTTTGAATTAGGAGTAAATAAAGATATTCCTAAAGCTGTTGAATATTATGAAAAAGCTATTAAAGGTAATCATCCTGGTGCCTATTTTAATTTAGCGGTTTCCTATCGTGATGGATTCGAAGATGTTAAACCTGATTTTAACAAAGCCAAAGAATATTTTTTAAAAGCTAAGGAACTAGGTAAAGAAAATGCCGAGGCTGCTTTAAGATCTCTTCCTTTATATGAGTTAGTGTATAATTTAAAAAACTTTGATAATCTTGATGATGATAAACAAACTTCTATTCTTTATGAAGTAGAAGCCATTAAAAGAGAAAGTAAAATATCAAGAGACAGACTTGTATTCATCCGCAATAAATTTGTTAATTATGCTATTCAAAATTACCCAAAAGGAACAATTTCTGATAGTGAAAAAGAAATAGTTTTTGGGTTATCTAGTCTCGTTGTTTCTAGTCTTATTGAAGAAAACAATTTAAAAGATGCCCAAAATTCCATTGTACATATGCTTAAAATGCTTGATACTTATCAAGGTGATGACGAAGAATACATTTTAGAAACTAATTCACGTTTATGGTGGCGCTTAGCATCTATCACTTTTATGCAAAAAGACTATGAACTTGCCTTAAAAGCATCAGATATTGCGTTAGACTCCGCTAAAAAACTATTAGTAAAAGATTTAGAAAATTTCCCTTATGATTTATTAATTAATATATACGCTATTAACACTAATATTCTTAATGCCGTTGGTGCCTATGAAGAATCAATCAAATGCGGAACTGCTTTATTAGATTATTTAAATAAATTACCTAGAGAAAAACTAAAAAGATACCAAATGGATTATGTCTTGTTTTTAAATACGATGTGCAACACACATGTATTAATAAAACATTATGATAAAGTTGAGAAATTAGCGTGCTATATCTTTGATTTAATTGATAATCCAAAGAATGATTTAGAATATGATATCGTTAGCCAAGCTCATTTGTCACTTGGTCTTGCTTTAGAAGGATTAGGTGATTATGTCGAAGCTATCAATAACTATGATAAAGCTTATGAACTCACTTTAAAAATGAGTGATACTAGTTCTAAATATCAACGTCTTGCAAAATATGCTTTAGAATCAGGATCATTAAATTATGAGATTGGTAATCTTGAAGTAGCAAAAGTTGTTTTAATTAACGGACTTGAACATTGTTACTACCATGATTTTATAGGTTGTAATCAAATGCTAGCAGATTTAACAAATAAATTTTTTAAAGTATGTTTTGACTTAAAAGACTTCAATAGTGCGCTTGGCGCAACAAGAAACTATCTTGAAGATAAAGAAGCTGGTAATTATGACGATGAACCTACTTCTGATATTTATTCTGCAATGTTTGCTAGTTATATTGCTACCGTTTATGAAGCAATGAATGACCCTAAGCAAGAGGAGGAATATTTATTAAAATCTTTAGATTATTTAATGAATGACACTAACGAAGTTTATAAAGAAAAACATGATGAAATTTATTTAGATGTTAATAATAGACTAGAAAAATTTAGAGGTTCAAAAAACTAATTATGCATTACCACTTTTACGCCACATTAAAAAAAGAAGAAAATAGTACTTATTATAATGTTAAGATTCCGAATATCATCGGCGCTGTAACTTGTGGAGATAGTTATGAAAATGCGATGATTATGGCTTATGATTTATTAAAATATGTTTTAGAAGAAAATATTTCTAATGCCCAATATGTCACTCCTTCTAGCTATGAAGAAATTCTAAAATATTATCCTGAAGCTGATGAAATCATTGAATTATCTTATGATTTGCCAGAAGATAAAAAGAAGCCTAAAGAACAAAATAATTACTAATTTTAAGTATTTGAAAACCGCGCCTATTTGCGCGGCTTTCTTTTGGTTTTTTATTGGAAAGTCGAAACTTTATCCACGAGTTACCAGTTATTGATAATACTTGTTAATTTATTATCAATGCCTATACATGCGTTTGGCGCTTTACTATACTTATATAATTGTACACTTTGAAGAGCAAGCATTTCTTAAGTAAATCAAAAAATAAAAATAGCGAAGTTATCAAAGTGCCTAAAATTGATAAAATAAAGAAAAATATTAGTAAGCATAATAGAATAATATATCTTATTCCAAGGGGTTTATTTTTTCTGCGATTACTTTCATAAGAACACCTTGATTTTATTAGTTAGTTATAACTAACATAGTAATAATATAACTTCTTTTTTTGTTTGTAAACAAAAAAGATAAACAATCAAGTTTTTTATACATAAAAAGAATTTTCTTATGACTCCTTCTACTTTTCTTATGATGTATCCATTAAAAAAAAGTATTTATTTAATAGTAATATGTCTTTAATAGAAATGGCTTATCCTTGTGGTTTTTGTTAAGCTAGTCATTATGCTAAATGCTTTAAAGATTATTATAAATTTAACCTAAAGCAATATCTAATATCATCATAAGGGTAAAGCCAATTGCTACACCAATTGTTCCAATATTAGAATGTTCACCATTTTGTGTTTCTGGTATTAGTTCTTCCACTACTACATAAATCATTGCGCCTGCCGCAAATGACAAAATATAAGGTAAAGCAGGAGTAATAAGCGATGTTAAAAGTATTGTGATAATCGCACCAATAGGTTCAACAATTCCTGAAAGTGTTCCATAAAGGAACGCTTTTTTCTTGGTGCATCCTGAACCTAATAATGGAGTCGATATAATTGCTCCTTCTGGCACGTTTTGTATAGCTATACCTATAGCTAAAGCAAATGCACCCATCATCGTAATGTTAGTTATTCCACTTAACATACCTGCTAAAACAACTCCTACTGCCATACCTTCTGGAATATTATGAAGAGTAACAGCAAGAATAAGCATAAATGATTTATTTAAGTGGGAAGGTTTTCCTTCTGGTTTATCATTGTTAACGTGTAAATGCGGAATAATAGTATCAAGAACTAACAAAAAAACCATACCTAACAAAAATCCAACCGCAGCGGGTAGCCACTGAATTTTTAAATTAGACGACATTTCAATTGCTGGTATTAAAAGCGACCAAACTGATGCCGCAATCATAACACCAGAAGCAAAGCCTAATAAAGCTTTTTGCATTTTAGGATTCATGTCTTTCTTTAAAAAGAAAACAAAAGCTGATCCTAATGTTGTTCCTATAAAAGGAATTAATATTCCGATTGTTGCTTTTAAGAAATCACTCATGATATCAT
>CAKPAV010000125.1 GCA_934133115.1 uncultured Bacilli bacterium | reverse complement strand
AGGTGCAATTGATAATTTGCCGACTTATGAAATTATTACAAACTATATGGAGAAAAAAATATGGTAAAAGTTTTAAGTTTGATAATCGCATTATTTAGTATAACTTCATTAGCCAGTATTAATATTAATAATGAGTCTAGTGAATATTCTTCAAGTGGCAATTCTTTTCACCTTTCAAATATAAAATATGAAAAAGAAGAAAGTTTTGTTTATACTGCGACAGTTAATTTTATATCTGGACAAGCAGCAGGAATAGCATTTGGTTCAGAAGAAAATGAGAAATACTTTGTTTTTAATGTTGATAGATATGAAAATAGAGTTAAATTACTATATTTTGAAAAAGATAATAATGCTAGCGAATATACAGTTAATGAAATCGAAAATGATTATTATATTGGAACAAAAGAAAAAGAATTATCTCAGTCGGAATTAAATTTAGTTCTACCTAGATTAAAAGAAATTCCATCAGTGCAATTAAAAGTAATTGTAAGTAGTGAAAATGATGGTGTACATGCAGAATTCTTTGCTGATAATATTAAACGTTTTGGAATTGATAAAGATATCGTTTTAGATGATACTTATCAAGGCGGCTATTTAGGATTTAATACATTTAATTCAAAAGTTAAGTTTAGCAATGTAGAAATAGGTAAATCAGACTATTCATATTATAGCGAACCTTATCGAAATCAATACCATTTTTCACAATATGCTCATTGGAACAACGATCCAAATGGATTAGTTTATTACAAAGGTTATTATCATTTGTATTATCAAACTCATCCATATTCAAAATATTGGTCAGATATGTATTGGGGACATGCTAGAAGTAAAGACTTAGCTCATTGGGAATTACTTCCTATATGTTTGTTTCCAGATGATGAATCAAGTGGATTTGGTTCAGGAAATGGTTATATGTGGTCTGGAAGCACAATGGTGTATCGAAAAGGCATGTCAAGTTTAATTGATTCTTATGATTGGTTTCCAAATGGTAATGGAGAAGGATTAATAGCCTACTATACTCGTGATGGTGGGCTTCAAGATCAAGTATTGATGTCAAGTGATGATGAAGGATTAACTTGGACAAAAAGAGTACGAATACCTCAAACCGTTATTGGAATAGATTATAAAGTTTCTTGTAGAGATCCTAAGGTTTTTTTAGTAAAAGACCATTTATACGGCATGACATTATCTGGAATGGAAACAAATGATGTTTGGATTTTAGAATCAAATGACTTAGTTAATTGGAAATTATCAAACCATTTTAATATAAAAAGGCCTGAATGTGTAGATATAATTTCTATTCAAGCTGATGATGGGACTTCACATAATTTATTTACTTTTGAAGGAAGAGAATATATTGTTGGTTCAATTGCTTATGAAAATAATAAAATTGTTTTTAAAGATTCAAAGGATAGAGATTTATCGACATTAAGCATTGATGAATTAGAAACACAAAAAATGGATTTTGGTCCAGATTCATATGCAACTCAATCATTTTATATAGATGATGTTACCTGTGACAATTATGGCAAGTCGATATCTATGAGTTGGTTTAGCGGTGTTCCTAATGCTGAAGAGTCCATTGATTCAGGTGCGCTAGCAAGTGTTCGTGATCCATGGAATGGCGGAGGAATGACAATACCTGTTGAATATAAATTATATAAGAATGGCGATTTGTATTCATTAAAAGAAATTCCTATTACCAAAGATAGTGATGTGTTTGCTAAACAAACAATTATTGATTTAGAAAATATATCAGTAGACTCTAATAATGATATATTAAAAGATATCAATACCCATCAATTAGAATTGGAAGTTAAATTAACTAATGTTTTAGATAATGATGTTGCGATTAGGATTAATCAAAATGATGATGAATATGTTGAAATTGGCTATTCTAAAGAAGATGGTTATTACGTAGATAGAAGTAACACTTCATCTGCTTCGTTAAATTTAAATAATTATTCAAGAAAATACATTACTGGAGCATTAAATAAAACAGATTTATCATTCTATATTTTATCTGATAATGGTGGAATAGAAGTATTTGTCGATGATTTCAAATATTCGTTTTATGTATTAACATTTTCTTCACCTTATGCGTTGAATGCCTCTTTACTTACTAATAAACAAGTACAAATTAAATCATTAAAAGCTAATGAGATATTATCAACATGGAAGCAAAGCAATATAGAAGGTGAATCAAGCATTTATTTATCAAAATCTAATGTTGACTTAGATTTAACTTTAAAAAAGGAAGAAGATATATTAGTTTATTTATCAGATTTAACATTAAGCCCAGAATATGAAATAGATAATAATGTTGTTTCTATCACACCAAACAAATATGGTATTCATATTGAGGCGATAAAAAGTGGCTTTGGAATTATAAGTGTAAAATTAAATAACAAAGTAAAGCAAATTAATATTACTGTTCACGAAGGTGTTACTAGTTCGGATTTAAATTTGAAAGATGGAAAAAATATTCAAGGTGACTGGTATATGTCAAATCTTGGCTTTACCGGAGTTGAAACAAATGGTGATGGTTATTACTTAACTAATGATTATTATAAAGATGTGACTTTTAGCGCTAATATAAACATTGATAATGATGTTAATTCTGGTGCGGCGGCTTTAATACTTAGAGCCAGTAAAGATTTATCATCTGCTTTATATGTTAATTATGATAATCAAGATAAAATAGTTAAGTTTTGGTCTAATCAGCGTATGATTTCTAGAAGTGTTAATGATATTAATTGCCATAATTTTACGTTAGAAGTTAGATTAAAATTAGATAATGTTAAAGTTTTTATAAATAGCAACAAAATAATTGATGAAACATTATTGGATAGCGAGCCGCAAGAAGGTTATTTAGGATTAAATGTTTTTAAAACTAGAGCTTATTTCCAAAATATAAATATTGAAAATGATTCGTACGTATATGATGGGAATGATGTGAATATGAAATTTGTTTCTTCATCACCTATTAAGGCTTTATATAATGTTACAAATAAAAACACATTAATAAGTAAAGATTATTATGATGTTAATGGTAGAAATCTAATTTTACATAAAGAATATTTTCAAACTTTAAAAAAGATTGGAAATTATGTATTTAGAATAGTTAAAGATGATATATCCTATGAAATAACAATAGAAGTTAAATCTTTACCTAAAGTGCAATTCAATGACTATGTTATTAATGAAGGTTCGGATTTAGTTGTATATCTAGGTAATTATCAATTAGGTCAAATTGCTTTGAATGGAACAAATTTAGAAAACAATGATTACAAAATAGAAAATAACTATTTAATCATCTCTTCTAATTTGTTAAATATTGGAGATAATGAAGTAACTATTGATGATAATGCCTTAAATGTTAAAGTATTGCCTTTAGAACATAGTGAAATCATTGATACGAAGGGAACAAATAATATTATCTTATATTCTATTATTGGAATATCAGTTGTTTTGGTTATATTATTTGGCTTGCTCATATTTAAAAGGAGAAAAAAATCATGTCAACAACAATTAAAGATGTAGCTCGTGAAGCTAACGTAGGTGTTGGGACGGTTTCAAGGGTCTTAAATGGTTCAAAAGATGTTAATCTAATAACAAAGCAAAAAGTTTTAGAAGCAATAGCAAAATTGAATTATGTCCCATCAGAAATCGGAAAACGATTGAGAAAAAATAAAACAAAAACAATCGCTTTATTAATACCAGTTATAACAGATTTGTTTTTTACTCAACTTACTTATTATGTCGAAAATGCATTAGATAAATACGGATATACGTTATTGCTTGTTTCATCACAACAACGTATTTCTAAAGAAAATGAGATTGTCGATAGATTAAAGGGAAAAGAAGTAGATGGTGCACTTGTTGTTACTCACTTCTATCATGATGAAAACGAATTTGATAATTGTAATATTGTGTCAATAGATAGACACTTAGGGAAAAACATTCCTTATGTTACATCTGATAACTATGATGGAACAAAAAAGGCACTAAAGGAATTTATTAAAAGAGGCGCTAAAAGAATTGGATTTATTGGTTCTAAGCCATTAGTGGAATCAGAAGTATCTAATAGAATAAAGGCATATAACGATGTAATGGATGAGTACAAACTAGAAAAATTAATTGTTTACGAAGCAATACGTCATGGCGAAGAAGAAAACATTGTTAATGAATTTCTAAATACTTATCAAGATGTGGACGCTTTATTTATATCTGGTTATTCAATTTCGCAAGTTGCATACAAAATTTTGAAGAAAAGGGGAATTACAATTCCTAATGATATTGAAATAATCTGTTACGATGAGAATTTCGTTAATTGGATTGCATCATCTATTCCAATAACATGCGTTAAGCAAGATATTCAGCAAATGGCTGAAAAGGCAGTAGAAATTTTAATTAATGAAATAAATGGTAAAGAAGTACCATTAAAAACAATTATAAAATCCACTTTTATAAGTGGCATAACAACAAAATAAAAAGGGGAAAATTTATGAAAAACAACATTAAAAAATTAAGTTCAAGTTTATTATTAGCTCTTACATTAGTTTCACTTGCTTCATGTGGACCAACTGATTCAGGCAGTGATTTAAGTGATAATGAAGGAAATAAAATTGTCAAAATTATGTTTCACGTTGATGAAAGATCGGCAGAAGGTATCGCTTATAAAAAAAGAATCACTCAATTTAATCATGATTTTGCAGACAAGCATATAAAAGCTCAAGCAAAATATATTGCAAGAACTTCTGGAGCATCTGCTTATGAAACTGAATTATCAAATAAGTTAGTTGACGGAACTCTTGATGATATTATTACTTTTGATGCCCCTAACTGTGCATCATATGCTAAATCAGGAATTTTGTATGATATTACTAATTTGATTGATGAGAAAACCAAAAATGATTTCATAACTACTTCTACATATCAAAATAAGTTATATGGTTTGCCAATCCAAGAGTCAAGCGCTGGTTTTTATTATAATAAGAGAATATTTGCAGATGCCGGTATTGATGTATCATCATACACAGTTGATAATCCATGGACTTTTGACCAATTCAAAGATGTATGTGACAAATTAAGAAGATTTAATACAAGCTCGGATTTTGCTCCAGTTGATATGAGATTAGATGCGACAAAAGATGAAACTGCACCATATATGTTATATCCATTTATTTACGCAAGTGGTGGAAGTTTTACTTCTGATGATGGTTATGTGGCTACAGGATATTTTAACAGTGCTGCCTCTTATAATGGATTTAAGTTTTTAAAAGATTTAATTGACAAAAACTATACTTCATATGCAATTGGCGCTAGTGATTTCTTCGTAGGAAAAACTGGTATGTATTTATCTTCTGGTTGGACTATTCCTGAATTAGATCAAAAATATCCTCAAATGTTTCCAAATAGAGATTCATGGGGATTATTACCATATCCAAAAGAAGTTCAAGCTGCATCAGCGACAGGATCTTGGTGTTTTGGATTAACAAATAATAATACAAAAGATAAATCAGCGGCAATTGAATTAATAAAATATTTGACTTCAGCAGAGTCATCAAAAGTTATTACTG
>CAKPAV010000124.1 GCA_934133115.1 uncultured Bacilli bacterium | reverse complement strand
GTTTAATGCAATAGGTGAAACAATTTTTGATAGTGTTGTTTTAGATTTATTCGCGGGCTCTGGCTCATTAGGTTTAGAAGCGTTATCTAGAGGGGCAAAATTTGCTTATTTTGTGGATAAATCTTTTGATGCTATAAAAGTAATTAAAAAAAATATTGCATCTTTAGATATTACTAATAGTGAAATTATTAATAGTGATTATTTAAGTGCGTTAGAAAGTTTTAAAACTAAAAACATTATGTTAGATATTATTTTTCTTGACCCGCCATATAAAATGAATATTATTGATGAAATTGTGGATTATCTTATTGATTATGATATTTTGTCTAAAAATGGTATAATAGTAATTGAAACCGATTATAAGGTAGATTTAAATGACACAAGATTTTCTAAAGTTAAACAATATAAGTATGGAAAGACATTTGTGACAATAAAAAGGAGAGCATTATGAAAGTAGCAATTTATCCAGGAAGTTTTGATCCGATTACCAATGGTCATATGGATATTTTAAAAAGGGCATTACGTGTTTTTGATAAAGTAATAATTTTAGTGGCTAATAATTCTAGCAAGCAAACAGTTTTTACTTTAGAAGAACGTCTAGAAATTATAAATAGTATTGTTAAAGATATGGATAATGTAGAAGTTGATAGCACGGATGGTTTAGTAGTAGAATATGCTAAAAAAGTAAACGCTATTGCGTTAGTGCGTGGCTTACGTGCGGTATCGGATTTTGAATATGAATTACAACTTGCAACCACTAATGAATTTATTGATCCAAAAATAGATATGGTGTTTTTTATGACACATTTAGAAAATACGTTTATATCATCTTCAACGGTAAAAGAATTATTTGATCAAAATGTTGATATATCACGTTTGGTTCCTAAACAAGTAATTAAAGCTTTAGAAAACAAGCGTAAATAAAACAATTATAAAAGTTGATATTACGGCTAGTAGTAGCCGCTTTTTTATTATTCTAATAATGTCTATATTAACTAGCAAATGTATTTGCATAAGTAATGAAATAGAAGAAAATGAAAAAATAAATGTGCTTACTATTTGATTTAATATAGTGTAATTATTAAATAAATATGTTAATGGATAAGAAAACTCTAATATTCCTTGTATATAAAAAATATATGGAATAGAAATAAATTTTGATAAAACAATTAAAAACAAAGAAAAAAACAAAATAGAACCAGTCATTAAAATAATGCTTTTAAATGTTTTTAGAATAGCTTTGGAAAATATATTTTTTTCATTGCCTGTATTAAAGTTAAAATCTTCTAAATGATTTGTTTTTCTATATTTTAATAAGAAATATAGAATAGCTAAGATATAAGGAATAGAAATTGTTAATAAAAGTGCTTGTGTTGGCCAAGAACTGGTATTAATTAAAGCAATAATAAAAGGAAGAGAAGGAAAAGAAAAACATTCTAAAATAAGTTCTCCATCTTTTTGAGAAATGCTTTTATTTATTTCGTGATCAATAGAACTTGCTAAAGCTGGTGTTCCGCTAATAATACCAGATATAATTATAAAAGCCACGTTAAGGTTATAAACTTTTCTATTCTTTTTTTGATTATTAAAGAGGGATAAGAATCCTCCATTATATGATATAAGATTGTTTAATAATAAAGCGGGCGCTAAAGTAGGCAGAACCATAATAACAAACGGCACAATCGCACTAATAGTTATTTCTTTAGTGTCATTAGATAAAATCAAAACAAAAATTAAAATAATGCAAAAAAATAATGTGGCAATCTTTTTCATGTTAAAATATATGCTAAGAAATAGTATTCATTAATAATTTATGGGCAAAAATTATAACAATATTTAAAATTGTTTCATACTCTATATAGTAAGCAAGGAGGGAATTTTATGAATAATTGCTGTCCAAATCAATGCCCATGTAAGTATGATCCAATTGTTATGCCGGTGAGAGAAAGAATATGTAATCGTTATTACTGTGTTGAACAACCTGTAATTTGTCCAGTGAATACCCGAGTAGTTAATCACTATGTTCCACGTCCAGTATATTATCATACTTATACTAGAACAGAAGAAAATGTCTGTGAAGGCAATACCAATATGCCAAATATGCCATATGGAAATGGTATGCCGCCATTCAATAATACCCAACAATAAGAAGACAATAAAAAAGCCACTACATCAATAGTGTAGTGGCAAATTTTTTAATTAATTACTTACGTTCGAAATCGCCAGTGCCATTCCAACAATCGTCTAAGTTTCTTGCCTTATCGTATTTAGTAGAACCTTTAATACCAATTAGAGCTTCACGAATGTTGAATGAGTTATCTGTATATTCTTTATCCATTAGAAGAATTAATGGAGTATACAAATCTTCTCCTTCACGGATTTCACTAAAAGAACTTTCATCTGATTCGTAATTTTCAATGTTATATTCATGGCTAGCAGCAGTGCCAACACTAAAAATAGCATCACGGAATTCAATTGGATCGACATTGTCAGTAACAGTGTCACCGAAGAAAATTTTATACATTTCACTTTCTGGATCAGTTAATTCATAACTAGAAGATTGTTCATCAACAGATATTGTTTTGATTTTATAATCAGAATCAAATGTTTTGTCATCAAATAATGTTTTAAATGCTTGATAAGCATCACGACAATTTGGACAATCTTTTTTAATGAATACTAAAAAATATTTGTCACCATCTTTAAATCTAGCTTCTTTGTCATAGATTAAATTTCTAGCAGCACCACTAGCTAATTTCACTTTGTTATCGTTGAAATATTTTTCGTTGTTAGTGATTAAGTCTGCTAATGCGGTTACACCTTGAGAAATTGGTTGAATAAGTAAGATAATACCAAAAATCAAACTAACGATTAATAATGGTTGAACCCATGCTGTTTCTTTAATCCAACGCCAAATACGAGCGAAAAAATTTCCTATTGCTTTAAATACTTTCATAATAGACCTCCTATATATTCGATATACATAGCATAGTAATGATAACATTGTACGGCTGTTTTTTCAACAATTAATTTAAAAATTAATTAATAAAAATAGAGCGTATAGACACATTATAAGAAAAGATTCAAAAAATGCAAGATTTTATTGTAAAAAATGTTGCAATGTTGTTTACTATAATAGGAAATTGTTTCGAAGAAAAGGTGATTATTAGTGTCATTGAAAAATACAAAACGAAAAATGGAAGATTATCTATTCGACCATGAAAAACTTAAGAACTTTCTAGAGGTTATTAAGCAATTGCTAGCTTGTGTATTAGCGGCAATGATATATGCATTTGGATATCGTTGCTTTATGTTAAATACTAATCCCCACTATTGCTTAGTTGGCGGTGGTATGTCAGGATTTTCACAAATTATTACAAAAATACTAGAAATTATCGGCGTTATTAAAGCGCAAGATGTTGTGTTGTGGCAACCACTATTTAACTATTTGCTTAATATCCCAATATTCGTAATAGGTTTTAAATTTATTGGCAAAAGGTTTGCTATCTACACACTATTTGTTGTTATGTTGATATCATTAATGACTTATATCATGCCAAGTTCGATTACAGAAAAATTTGATTTGTCGATGACAATTAATGAAGCGGTTATGGAAAATGGTGTGTTAGTTGCTCGCGAGGCAATTATTCCTAATTTCTTACCAAGAGCCATATTTAGTGGCATTTGTACTGGTGTTTCCACTGTTATTGCTTTCAAAAACTGTTCTTCAACAGGAGGTTTAGATGTTGTTTCTTTGGCAGTTGCTAATAAAAAATCTACTTCAATTGGCAAATATTTAGTTATATTTAATGGATTTGTTCTTATTGGATATACCATTTGTAATTATTTCTCTGTTTCTAAAGATTATGCTTTGCAATTATTTTTGTTTTCATTTGTTTATTTGTTTGTTAATGCTTTAGTAAACGACTTCTTAAATGGAAGATACAAAAAAGCTCAAATACAAATTATTACCACTAATGAAAATCTTTCAAAAATTCTTATTGCGAACTTTCCACATGGATGTACAGTTGTTAATGGTAAAGGTGCTTTTTCTCAAGAAAATCGTTTCATTCTTTATATGGCTGTTTCTTCCGCTGAAGTTAATAAAGCAGTTCGTTTGGTGCAAATGGTCGACCCACATGCTTTCGTTAATGTAACGGCATTACAGCAGGTTTACGGAAGGTTCTATATTGAGCCATTTAAATAGACTAAAAAAATTCATATCAAGTAGCAAAATATGCTTTCTTAGATATGAATTTTTTAATGCTTAATTTTAATTACAAGACTAAAAATCGGAATTTGAAAGGAAATTCTTAATGGCTTTTTCTGTTTTACGAAGATGAGAACTAAATACAATAGTAGTGACAAAATCACAAACGCCATCAACGATAAGCGAAATACCTGCAAATATAATGACAGAATCAAATGTATCAAACATTACTAAGAATCCTAACACCATCGATAATAGTGCTACTACAAATAATGACCATGATCTTTTGATGTGTGCACTAGCGCAATCGATACCATCTTGGAATTTAAATAATCCATCGGCAATAAGAAAAATACCAAAGATTACTGTGTAAATGCTTTTTACTAAATCAACTTTTGTTAAGCATAAAATACCTAAAGCAATAAGAATTACACTAGTAACAAAAAGATGTGATCCAAAAAGCAATCCAGTTACTAAGTAACGAGTTAATAAAATTGCTCCTAATAAGATGAATATCGCGCCGGCTACATAACAAACAACAGTACTAGATTGTTCTGGCACTGCAAGGAAGACAATACCAATGATTACAGCAAATAATGCAGTAATAAGAGACTCCCATTTAATTTTTCTGAAAAATTCTTTCATATAATCCACCTACTTTCGTATTTATTATAATCAAAATATCAACAATGTAAATATTTTGTTCTTTTTATTCAACAATTATACATATTTTGTTAAAAAAACGATGCCATTTTTGACACCGTTAACGTTTTTTATAATACTTAATCACGAATTGTTCGTGATCTTCTTCTTTATATTCTATGAATTTATCTTCGTATTCAGGAAAATACACGTTACCGACATAATCGCCTTTAACTAAAGAAATAATTAGTTCTTCACAATATGGCAAGAACAACCGATAAATTGATGCGCCACCGCAAACGAAGACAACATCTTGAGAATGTTCATATCTTTTAACAAGTTCCATATAATCAGTGCAAACTTCGCAGCCTTGAGCATCATAATCTTTATGAAAGTCTAATACAATGGTTTTTCTTCCTGGCAATGGTTTGCCAATTGATTCAAAAGTTGTTTTTCCCATAATCATTGTATGGCCCATTGTGGTGTTTTTATAGTGTAAGAAATCTTCTTTAATGTGCCAAGGTATATGAATACCATTACCAATGACACGATTTTTATCATGAGCAACAATAATTTTAAGCATTAAACAGACACCTTACCTTTAATTGCAGGATATGGATCATAATTTACTACTTCAAAGTCATCATATTTAAAGTCCAAAATAGAATTAACTTTTCTTTTAATGACTAGTTGAGGTAAAGGTCGTGGGGTTCTTTCTAATTGAGTTTTAATTTGTTCAACATGATCTAAATAAATATGAACATCCCCAAAAGTATGAACGAAATCGCCGGGTTCTAAG
>CAKPAV010000123.1 GCA_934133115.1 uncultured Bacilli bacterium | reverse complement strand
AATGATGATTGTTTAGCAAAAATAACAGCAGCAAGAGATGCTTATGAAGCTGCTAATGCAGATGTAAAAAACGGTGTTACAAATTATCAAACATTAGTTGATGCAGAAAATAAATATAAAGAACTTAAATCGGCGGATGACAAAGCAAAAGTTGCGGCTGCGGAAAAATTGGTAAATGATTTACCATCAGCTGATGAAATTATTGATTTAAGTAGAAAAACAGAAATTGAAGATGCCGAAGCGGCATATTTAGCTTTAACAAAAGAACAAAAAAATATTTATAATCCCGCAATTTTAGAAAAATTAAATAAATTAGTTGCAAAGATTGAAGCATTAGATCCTAGCAATGAAGTATTATTTGATTTCACAAAAACTGGATCTGATGCTGCATCAATTTCTAAAAGTCCACTAGTTGTTGACGACATTAAGGTTTCTTTAGATAAAGGAACATCTACAAATGACTTTTGGAATGAGCCTAATCCAATTCGCTTATATACAAATCAAATTTTAACGCTTTCATCTTTGGCTCCAGTAAGAAATCTTACTGAAATAAAAATAACCGCCGATACAGCCGCATATGCTAAGGTTATGTCTAATTCTAAATATACTTCAGAAGTAACAGTTACAGTTGCTAAAACTATTGTTACAATTGTTCCAAAACATAATATTTCTACATTATCAGTCACATTCAGTGCTCAAACTCGTTGGGAAAACATGGTTGTAGTATATGAAAAAGACTCAACATCATTATTTGAAACTGATTGGGCTGCTTTAAGAGCA
Organism: uncultured Bacilli bacterium; assembly: GCA_934133115.1. Next base: position 4,878 of record CAKPAV010000123.1, on the reverse strand, counting down.
AAAGGCGGGGAAAATGGAATCTGTCATTTCTTAACAAAAGATACTCGTGCTGAATTAGATGCTTTAATTGCTAGATATAATGCTTTTAGTGCAGAAGATCAAACAACTATTGGTAGCAAAGCAGATGGAGGAACAACAATTGCTAATACAATTGAATATGTATCTGCATTATTAGCAAAATTAGATAATAATTCTTCAACTGGTGCATCAGGCGTAGTTATCACATCTAACAATAGTTATGATAAGACATCATTAATTGCATTATTTGCAATCTTAGGTATCGTAACAATCTCTGGTTACTATATCATTGAAAAGAAAAAATTCTCTAAATAATTTAATTTAGAAAATAATTACTAAGCACATGGGTTTAAGGCTCATGTGCTTTTTTCGTAGTTACAAATTATTTCGATAATTATACTTTTCTAATACTTCTTTTTTCCTATTAGGTGACACTTCTGTATATATTTGTGTTGTGGCTATATTAGAATGTCCTAATAATTCTTGTACTGATCTTATATCAGCACCATTAGAAAGAAGATAAGTAGCAAAACTATGTCTCAAATAGTGCGGAGTGGATTTATTATTAATGCCCGCTAAAGAACGATATTTTTTAAAGATATTCTCAATACTATAAATTGATAATGGTTTTATGTATTTATTTAAAAACAAATTATCATATTTAGATTCATATTCATTTCTAATCTTCAACCAATTATTAATACTTTGCCAAGTATTATTACTTGAAATATATAATAATCTTTCTTTATTACCTTTACCATGTATAACTATTGTTTTTTCGTTTATAGAGATATCTTTAACGCATAAAGTGGATGCTTCGCTTATTCTTATACCTGTACATACTAAAAGTTCTAAAATCGCTATATTTCTAATAGATTCAAACTTTTTATAATTACTTGTTGATGTATTTGATTCTAAATACATTACATCAAGTAATTTTTTTACTTCATCTATATAAAGTATTTTTGGTATTCGATGTTTTTGTTTAAATTTTACTACTGTTAATTTAATAGTATTGTTCTTTATTATTTTCTTTGAGTATAAAAAAGCATAAAATTGTTTGATAGAAACAATTTTACGCTTAATAGAACAATCTTTTAATTTTAATGTTAAATTCAAATAAGTTATGTAATCTAAAAAATCTTGTTCTTTAATATGTTTATATTTATTGCCAACAAACGCTATAAACATATTAATATCATAACTATAGGCTAAACATGTTTTATTTGATAAGTTTTTAACTCCTTTCATTTCTAATATAAAATCATTTACTTCGTTTTTCATTTGTTCCTCCTAAATATTTAATTTTTTATATAAGAAATTATAAAACTAATTATATTAATTAGACTATGAAAAAAGGCATATAGAAATTTAGTTCTATATGCCTATATAAATTCTAATAAATTAAATTATTTAGAGAATTTTTTCTTTTCAATGATATAGTAACCAGAAATTGTTACGATACCTAAGATTGCAAATAATGCGATTAATGAAGTCTTATCATAACTATTGTTAGATGTGATAACTACGCCTGAAGTAGATTTTCCAGTTGTATTAGCTTTTTTGTTATAAACAAGTTGCATATAATCCATTCTTTCCGCTAATGTTGTTGTTTCATCAACTACACTATTAGCAGCATCAGCGTTTTTAGCAATTAATGCATCATATTCATCAAGCATTGCTTTAAGTTCTTCAGCAGATGCATTGCATAAATCAAAACTTTTTACTTTAGCAACAAATGTACTAACTGCTGATGTATGACTATAAACATATGCTGTACCTTGGCCGGTTGTTTCTGGTGTATTATTATTATAATTTAGGATTTTGCCACATATGACAACAATATCGCCTAAAGCAATTTGATCCATAGATTCAAATTGTTGCTTATTTAAATAATTTGCTTGGTAAGCCATAAATGTATTAGAATTTGTTCCATCATCACTTATTTTAAATGTAAGATTTTTAAAAGTATCAAAGTTTTTGTTTTTTCCAGTTGAAGTTTTATCATATTCACAAACAATACCTTTAATATAGTATTCGTAATTTGTTGCAGTTGTACCAGTTTGGTTTGCTTTTGCTATAGCTTGTTCAACAGATAAAGGATATTCTTTTAATTTTTCTAATAAACCTTCTAATTTTGTTAATCTGTCTTTACTAACAAATACTTTTTGGTCATCTGTTAATTTTTGATATTCATCATTTACACTATAGATATCATCAACTTTGCTATTGTCATTAATATCATTAATTGCAGGAAGAGCATCAATTTTATCTTCAACACCAATTGCGACTTCCATATCAGCTTCCTCTTTTAATTCAGCATATCTTGCTTCTGCCGCTGTTAAAACACTATAATTTGTAACTTTAGATTGTAAATCAGGTGCATTATCATAAGCACTTCTTGCTTTGTCAATTCTAGCTTTACATGTATCTGAGTATTCAACAGTTCCAATTTTATTAATTAGATTAATAATCGGAGTTGGATCATCTAATGACGCATTACTCCATGAAATTTCAATAGATGACAAATAAAGTGCTCCACTATTAGATCTTAAACCTATAAATTGATAAGTAATGTCTTCAGGAAAATTAAATGTTCCTGTAGAACTTAATGATCCTAACTTTTTGCCTTGAGTTGCAGATTTGTATAAATCGCTTGCACTTGAATAAGCAGAATTTGCTCCATATATATCCAAGGTTTTAGTTCCAGATGATACAACAATTGAAATACTTTTTAAAATACCACCTGATGCAGTCGATACTATGCCTGAATTACTATTAGAAGATCTTAATTGAATTGCCCCTACATTGTTTTTAGCATTGTTTCCTGCATAAACAGCTGATGAATTGATTGTGACTTCACTAAAATCCTTATATGTAGTTCCTGTGGCTGTTAGCTTATCAGCGGTAATAGTATCTGTTGTAATAACTTCTGCAGCCTTAACTTCTTTAGTATCACTATTACCAAATAAACCAGCACCTAAAACAAGAGCTAATGAAGCAAATAATAATGAAGCTTTTTTAATTGTTTTCATAAATTATTTAAAATTTCCTTTCTTAACTTTTTTAATTCTTAATTTTTGAAAATAGTTGTAAGAGTTTCTATGTTTTAATTTTCTTTTGGTTTAGATGATATTTGAGATCAATCGGTATCTTACATTATTAAGATCACTTTAGGAATTAGTCCTATAAATCATAAAGAAAAACTCATAGAAATTTTCTACATTCAAATAATATCACATTATTTTAAGGTGACTTTTTTGTTGCTAGTAGATAAAAACATCTATTAATCACCACTATTTCAGTAGCGGTCCCACCAACAATTGCTTAAAAAACACGCTAAAATTAATGAGAGAGATGTATATATTTAATCACTCATTTGATAATAATATTTTATTGTCGGCTATTACTTATGCGGTTGTTTTATCCACAGATGTGTCTTGGACTAAATAAATAACAATTTAATCACTAGTTTTGTTAGAAACAAAAAGTACAAAGTAAAAAAGGACAAAAAAAGTTTTACTGTTCCTGCAGCGCTTAAGGAATTGGATGACATTGAATTTTTATTAAACATTGATGAAAAATATGTACTAGATAGTTCATTAACTCAAAAGCAGAAAAGAATATGCGATAGATAGGGGTTTATACTATCTGATTTTGGTAAAATAAATAACGAATTATCGTCTTTAGTTACACTGAAATGAAAAGTTGATGTCGTATAATCAAGTTAAATAGCTAATAATGTTTTTTTGTAAAAAAATGCAAAAACATTGTTTAAACATTGACTTTTTGCAAGATTTTTAATCATCAAGTAAGAAATCTGCAAGATGAACAATTTTTATGCCATCAACATTGCCACTTGCATAATCATCAAGTGTAACAATCGTTTTAGGGTAATTATCTTTTATTTCTATAAGGTTTGCTATTTCTCTATCAGAATCTTTTGGAAGTTCTCGGCATACTTGAATATAGATTTTCTCATCACGAGATGTTGCAACAAAGTCTATTTCTTTGTCAAAATTCTTTCCTATATAAACATCATAACCACGGCGTTTGAGTTCAAAGAAAACAATATTTTCTATTGTTGAAGCAATACTTGTTGGACTAAAACCATACAAAGCATATTTTATAGATTGGTCAGCAAGATAAAATTTCTCTTGCGTTTTTAAAACATTTTTGCCTTGTAAGTCATATCTTTTGCAGCGATAGATTACAAATGCTTTTTCTAACCATTCTAAATAGTTGTATATTGTTTCAATAGATATATTTCTTTTTTCAGATTTCAAGAAATTAACGATCGAATTAGCGGAGAATGTTTTGCCAACATTTTCAACTATAAACCTAACAACTCGAGAAAACAAATCTATATTAGATATTTGGTGTTTGTTGGTTATATCATTAACCACAACTGAATTATATATATCTTCTACTATTGAATACGCTGCCTTTTCATCAAAGTTAGCACTTGCAACTAATGGAAAGCCACCGTAGCGAATATAATCTTGCAAATGGTCTTTGTTTGACTTATTTAGGTTGTTTTTAAAAGTTAAATATTCTTTAAATGAAAGAGTATAAACAGGTATTGTGATATATCTACCAGTTAGATAAGTAGATATTTCACTACTCATAAGTTTCGAGTTAGAGCCAGTTACATAAATATCCGTGTTATAATCTTCAAGCAAAGTGTTAACAACTTTTTCCCAACCCGTTATTTCTTGAAGTTCATCAAGCAAGAAATAATATTTACTATTGTCAATCATAAAAGATTTTAGTTCTTCATACATTTTTTTAGAGGAAAAAGACTTGCCATAATCTTCGTTTGTATATTTTCTTGTGATTATGTGTTTTTCATTAACACCA
>CAKPAV010000122.1 GCA_934133115.1 uncultured Bacilli bacterium | reverse complement strand
GCGAAAGAATTATTCCTGCGCCGTATTATTATGGGGTATGCCGGGCAAGGTCCCCATTACTCTTGTTTGGCATACTTAAAATTTTAAAATTTGAATTGACAAAGACAAATGTGTGTGCCGAAATTTTTTAAAATAAGGAAAGATCAAAAGCGATTGAGTTGTTTGAGAATAAATAAATTCGGTTGAAAAATTCAGGAACTTATGTTATAATAATTGTATCGTAAGGGGTAGATAATGCTTGATGGGGCGGTTGACGGATTTATGTTGGGAGATATTTTGCAGGCGGCACACAAGTTTTAGGCGGAGTATTCAAAGGCGTAGCGACGATTGCAAATAATGCAGGAAAGTTTAATATGTGGTAAAGTAGATTTCCCGTTTGAAAGAAAAGCGAGATTGCCGGTTATAGCAATCTCCTTATCTTGCTTGTCTCTTGGGAATGTAAAATAAAGTTTGCAAGTAAGAAAAAAGGATTAAACACTTTTCCTTTTCTTAGGAGTTCTATATGGTTGAACAATTAAAAATAATTCTAACAGAAATCGAAAAAGAGATGGCAAGTGAAAACTCTATTTGGGACAAAGAACAACTAGTTCATGTAGTAAAGCCAGAGATGGAGAAATTATATGCTTATTTTGCAGACGGAAAAGTATTTTTTAAATACGAAAAAAAACAAAGGATGTTGGAATCAACGTATATTATAACAGATTCTATAAATAGTTTGATGAATACTGGTTTAGGAAAGGAAATTATTAAATTGCAGGATATGTATAATAAACGATAAGTCGTTCTTATTGACAAAATTGAATCACAATGTATGAAATGCCTGCACGAATCAAAAGGGGTATTGAAATTAAAAGGATTTTTTTAGGCGGTTAGGAAGTATGAAGATAGAAGGCACTTTTTCAAGTGAAAATTTATTTGGATACAAACAGTTTTTGGCGTTTCCTAAACTTGGCGAAAGATATATGCCTGCTGAAAACTTTGTAAAAGGTATAGGAGAACTATGGTTGTACATTAAAGAAGTTCCTTCTTTTGAAACTGTTTATAATAAATTTATGAATCAAATAATTCCTTGTTTAGGAATTAATAAGCAACAAGATATTTGTTTATCTTTATTTTATGATCCATATTTTGACGACTTTTATAAAAAAGTAGAGCAATTTCATACTGAGATACCAAATAATAGAAAAAGATTTCTAAAAAAATATTTCTTAAATTTTTTAGCCGATGAAACAACATTTAAAATATTTTTAGAGGTGGATAGCAAAGATAAAGAAAATTATTTTCAAAAAGATATGTTTAACAAAAGTAAACAATTATTAAATCTATTGTCAAAGCGATTCTAAATTCATTCAAAATGAGGCTCTATGTCAACCTGCTAATAGAAGTCAACAATGGTTTTAGCGCGAGATATCTACTTAAATGAGCTTGGGGCACTTAGTGTGAATCTATTCAAGACAAAGATCTAATTAGACGTTTGCATTATGAAAATCACAAGTACCCTTATCAGGATACTCTAAAGAGATTAATTGAACAATTAAATGAAATATTAGCTAACTAGGATGTATTATGAAAAAAATAAATAGGGGCGATGAATATATACAAGCATTTCCTAAATTTAAAAGGTGGATTAATGAGTGCACCTGTTGCCATACAAAAGGCTACGACCCTTCAATGCCAGAGCAAATAGGGGAAGGTTTGGGTGCGTATTATATTAAAAAATTTTTTAAGCCGTTAAAACTGAATGAAAGTGGTATGTGTGACACATGTCAAAGGATACTAAAAAAATAGTTATCTAATGACCATAATCCGGAACATTTTCATAAAAGGAACTGATGGAACGGATATTAGGATTGGAATTGATGGTAATCCCTTAAAAGGCGAACGAGGGTTAACAGCGCAACAGCGTAAAGCTTTGAAAAAACTCTGGGAGCAAATTATGAAACTGTTTGAATGAGGAGTAAATTATGACTGTTACTGAATATATTAATTTAGTGATTAACACAAAACAGGATGTTTTTTGTAAAGAAGAGTTATTTATTGATGAGGATTTTGATGCAACGGATCTTTTAAAACTATGCTCAAACGATTTGCCAATTGGGAGATTAAGGTTGGCGTGGGATATGATCGTTAGTGCAGTGGCGGAAAAATTTAAAAATTCGGAGGTGGTTGATTTTTTCCCAAAGGAAGTTATAGATTTTCTTATAGAAAATAAAATTGCGCTGGGAGGTCTTTCGCACATTCGCTTGCCAAAAGAATATTTGCGAAGGATTTATGAAAAAGATAATCGCTATTGGGAAGCATTAAAAAATATATAAATTTTTCAAGTAAAGAAGGGGTAGGGAAATAATCGAAGAAAAAAGAGAATTTTACATTCCCAAGCGGTCATCTCACTTGTAGGGTATCGGAGTCGCCACAAAGGTAATTCCGATACCTTGCCTGTTGAATTTAAATTTTGCCACAAACGGTTGTTGTAAAAACTATGGATTTTATGGCAGGTTAAGAAAATGCAACAAAGTTGTTTTTTACATGAAAACAATCGGGAAACACGATTTCCTTAACTGCACTTGTGGACAAGCCGTAAAAAGGTGAGGTTATTCGTGTCAGCTCCGAAGAAACCGAACTGTATTTCCTCAAGACGAGATATTACGATCCGGAGGCAGGAAGATTTGTTTCGCAGGAAAGTATAGAATATCTTAATTCTGATACGATTAACGGTTTGAACTTGTATGCGTATTGTGTAAATAATCCCGTTATGAACGTCGATCCAAACGGAACGTTTGGTATTTTGGCTGGTATTCTTATTGGTGTATTGATTGGTGCGGTAGTAGTTGGTACAGGTGTTGCAGTCTATGCGGGAGTAACGGCATATAATAACGGTGCACGTGGTTTGGATTTGTTCGGTACAATAGCAGAAGGATTCTTAACGGGTGCGGTTATTGGCGGTATTATAGGCGGTTTGATTGCGGCGTTTATCTATGCGGCTCCGGCGATTGGTTCATTCCTAAGTTCGTCGTTTTCTTTCGGAGGGTTTGCTTTGGCGAGCGAAGGAGCGACAGCAATAACATTAACCGGAGTACAAATTGCAGAGGCAGGGTTAGCTACTCTCATCGGCTTCGGAGTTATGTTTGCATCTACAAATCGTCCCGGTGATAATCGTAAACAAAACGAACAATATCGTGAGGCAATGCGCCGTCTAGGTTATAATAAAGAAGATTGGCAGTGGCGATATGGTCATGATCATCTGCCTAACGAAAGTTTAGGTTTTAAAGATTTGCTGAATTTTTTAAAGGAATTATTTAGTAAGTTTAAATAAGGTAAAGGAAATGAATATTGTTGATTACTTAAAAGCTGGAAGTAGGTTGAATTCAATATCTCGTATTTGTGATTTAATAAAAATAGATTTTATAAGTGAGGGCAAAGTTATTTGTTTGCATTCTCAAAGTGCTCTTATGAGAGGTTTGAAAAACAGTGAATTATTGATATCGTCAAATGACATATTCTTACCAAGTAAACAGTATAAAAAGAAGTTGTTTAGAAAGTTTAAATGGGATATACCGGGAAATACCTTGTTTGATGATCAGCTTATGGTTTTCGAAAAAGAAGTCATAAATAAAAGCCTTCTTTCTGTTCATGTTCTAGGAAAAGATTTGATTTTAGAATTGGATGATAATTATAAAATAGAAATCTTATCTTGCACTTTGGAAAAAGGACGAGAACTTTTTAGAATGTTTATAAAAGGTGAACTTGATAGTCATATCGTCTTTGATTCATAGTATACAAATTAACAATATGCTTTAGTTGGCATTGAGAAAAATGAAAATGGAACAGATTGTTTTATTGCGGAAAAACAAACTAATTATTTAAATATGTTCTTAAGTAGGAAGTATGTAAGATGAAAAAAAATATAAGAAAACAAGAAAAAGATTTTACATGGAATGCTCAGGCTGGAGCTAAACCTATTTCAATAGGAGGCATTTCTTAAACAACAAATCAAAGTAGGGAGCAAATTTTATCTGGCTTCTAATCCCGCGATTGGACCTGAGGGATATTTTATCAAGGAGGTGGCATATTTAGCCCACAAGGGCATTTTGGCTGTTCTGCTCTAAAATATTATGAGAATAGAAGAAGCAAAACGTTTGTTTATGCAAGAAAATGCAAATTTATCTGCGTTGAGAAGAGATGGTTTATATGATGAGTTTTTGAAGTTGCAAATTACCGACGACACTCTTAAGCGATGGGAAAAAGAGTTGATGAGTATGTATCAAAAGGTACTTACAGGAACGTCTTCTTCGGCTAATGTTAAATTGCAAACAATTTATCGGATAGATGAAATGGGTTGCTTAAACGGAGAAAATGTTAAATTTATTTTGGATTACTACTTATCTTGTAGGGAGATTGATACTTTTTCGCAAATTCTGTTGTGTGAAGTTTTAAGTCGACCTAAATATAAAGAACTACTTTTGAATAATGGAATAGATTTACAAGAACATATTGATCGTTTGATAGAGACTGTTCATGAAGGACATTTTACGATAGATGCATCATATAAGGATGATCCATATTTAGATGATGCCGACTTTACGCAAGATAACCTTTTAGCACGTGCAATGAGAATGAAAAATGAGTTTAATTATCAAGGAAAAGGCATACGTCAAAGTTTTCAAAAACGTATTTTTAAAAAAATTAGAAAGTGAGTCCTTTATTGATATGAGTTTCAGGTATTGTGAGTGGGTTAATTAAATCAGCTTCTTAAATGAGTTTGTTATTCGGGTTTGGTTTTAGCGAAGCTTAATGGGAGGATTGTATGGAAACTAAATTTGTGAATAATTTTGTGAATAATTTTTTAATAAGACAAAAGCAAGAGCGGATTTTATTTGAGTTTCAAAAGAAAAGAAGTCGTGCAATAGATCGATTTTCCCACGATGTAAAAGTCCTACTTAATTCAAACAAAATTCTTTTATCCGGAGAACATTTACGAATAGATGATGTAGTGAAAGCATTGCAGGATTATAATATTTCGTTACGAGCTAAGGTTTGTATAATTTCAGGAAACGAAACTCTTGACAATAACATTATAAGTTTGCAGGAAGCTATTAAATTTTTCTTTAATGATTATTTGCAAATGGTTATCACGGACGGGGAATATTTTGCCTTAATAAAAGAAGAAACATCCGGGAGTTATTCGCAAAAATACGTTTTAATTAATCAAGTTAAAAGTTATTAATAATTTTAATATGCACCCTAAAAGTTAAACAGGCTTTTAGTGGTGCCTATTTTATGATATAATTGCATTACTTGACACAAGTGGCGCAGTTGTGGTAGCTGATAGCGTAATCATGGGAGGGTAAAGCGTGTGAGTAAAAAAACTTACACGTTTTTTTGTGCGCTAATATTTATTGCAGAGCCAAATTTTGCCGTAAAAAATTCAACTTCAAAGTATGCTTATGTAGACGGAACGAGTGTCGTTTGCACGCGAACGTTTCCTGACGGCAGTAAATTCGCCTAGACGAACAATCGGTATATACGGATAAGCAGGGTGCGGGCGGGCTCAGGATGACAAAACAAGCAGGGCTACGGGGTCGGCTCAGGATGACAAGGAAGGTTTCCCGTTAAAAGCACTTCCAAGTTTTCGCCCTGCCTGACGGACTGACAGAGACAAGAAAACGCTACAGACAAATATAATCTAAAGGTTT
>CAKPAV010000121.1 GCA_934133115.1 uncultured Bacilli bacterium | reverse complement strand
ACCAGCGCCATTATAGCCAAATATTCCTTTAACATTATTTATTTTACTTATTCCTTTTTTAATAGTTTCATTTGAAAAATTTATAGTTACTTCGTTTTCGATATTTTTAATACCATATGTAGATAATTGCAAAAGTTTATTCATATTAACACCTCTCAACATAATTCTAACATAATGTAATTTTTATGTAAATTCATTTTATATTATATGTAATTATATTGTTTGTTTTCAATACTACTTTTGAAAAGAACACTTCTTAATTTATGAAAGTTATGATAAAAAAGTTTCAAATGTATAAACTCATATCTTTGACAGTTGTAAAGAAATAAAAATAAAAAAAGATCGATGAAAAGGACTTTTTTTATTAAATAATAATAAAAAATTACTTGAGTTTTTAACTTTCGAGTAATAAATTTATTTAAGGTTTAGGTTTATTGTAAGTTTATCGTTTCACTGCGGACAGTCACACATTATATCGTAGAAAAATAATGTGTGACTGTCAAAAAGATGTAATAAACATAAACGTCAATGCGAAAATTAAGAATTGCTGGAGGTGGCTGATGACGGATTGATTACCGCAACATAGATGACCGAAGCTAGATTGTATTGCAGTGATTGACAAAATAACGTGGCAAATGATGAAATTGTCATCGCAAAGGTGATAGACGCCAACGTTAATATCAGATTAACTATTTATTTTAGTTAAGCACAGCAAATTTTATGATTTGCTAAAAAGTCCAGGGCCAGTAGGAACTAGACTTTTTTTTATATCTGTTGCGTTTCTTTTATTTCATTTAAAAACATAAAAAAATAGATAACTGAAAAATTATATTGAACTTAGAGGGCCTAAAAAAACAGGAGAATATTATCTAAAAGATGTTTTCAATAAAGAAGGCAAATGATATGAAGAGCAAAAGACACCAGAACTCCTCGAATTAAAATAAGCAATTATGCTCACTTATCAACCTCAATATCGCTTTTTTACCATTTTAGAGCACGCCAAACCAATTTTTAAAACATTTGGGAAAAATCGGTTGAGTTTGTACCAAAAATTGTTTTCAAAAGTATGTTATATAATGAGAGAAAAAATAATTTCATTGAATTAGAGATATATCCTAGAAGTTGGACTCTTTATTAAAAAAACAAAGAGGAAAAATCGTATTTACCATTAATCTGTAAATAGTTAAATAAACATAGCCATATATAAAGGTAAGGTGATTTTTGTTTTGCTAACACCTATATTGCCAGTGATTAGTTTATAGGCATAAGGGGGCTTGTATTCAATGATAAAGTTATTAAGAGAAACACTAGCGCTATTGCCGGCTTTAACTTCAATTGGAATAATTTTAGAGTTTTGAGTGATTAAAAATTCCAACTCTTGTGTGTTGTCATCATTTTTATAAAAATGGAGTTTGTATCCGCGTTTAGTAAGTATATCACATATTAAATTTTCATAAATTCCTCCTTTTGCAGAACCTGAAAGAGAATTTTCTAAAATGGGAGCCTTAATATCAAAGCCATACATTGCACAAATTAGCCCAATATCATTTAAATAAATTTTAAAATAGTCTTCTTTTGAGTAAGCATCAAGAGGTAAAATTGGATTAGACACATTATAAACAGGGATAACCAAGTTGGCATCTACTAACCATTGAACACTATCTGCATATTTTCTAGATGTTGAACCTTTCTCAACAACGGAATATTGAAATTTTTTATTTTCTTTTGCAAGTTGCTTTGGAATTGAATTATAACATTTTCTAATTTTTGGCTTCTCAACATTTTCTGCATATTTAATAATATCATCATTATAGTCAAAGAGAATTTTGTCTTGTGCTTTTTGAACATCGCTAAAGTTGTTCGTTTCAATAAAAGTGTTTACAACATCAGGCATTCCACCAACAACAATATATTCTCTTAATTTTCTAAACATCTCATCATTGATACCATTTTCAATTTTTTCATGATTTTCAAAATGTTCTTTGATATATGAAATTGAATTTTCGTTGAAGCCAATAGCCCATAAAAATTCTTCAAAATCAAGGGAATACATAGTAAGTTGCCTTTCGTATCCAACAGGAATTGATGGAACTGACTTATAACTTATTCCTAAAAGTGATCCTGAAGCTATAACATCATATTTGTTATCTATTGCAAGGAATTTAAGCGCTGTTCTTGCATTTGGACATTCTTGAATTTCATCAAGAAAAATAAGCGTATTTGGAACTAGTTTAAAATTTGGAATATATATTGACATTTTTTTGTATATCTCACTTGCTTCAAGGCTACCTTCAAAAATGTTTTTTAAATTTGGATTACGAAAGAAATTTAAATATACATAATTGTCATAGTAATTTTTGCCAAATTCCTCAATGATATAAGTCTTGCCGACTTGTCTAGCACCTTTCACAAGAAGACATTCTTTATCTTTGGTATTTTTCCAATTGATTAAATCATTTAAAATTTTTCTTTTTAACATACCTTACCTCACTCATGGTAAAATATTACCATAAAAAGCCCGAAAGAATCAAGTGTTTGCATATTTTTTGACCATACAAGTGATAATAAATGCATATTTTTCGACCATTAAATGATGATAAATGCATATTTTTGGACTTTGAAATTGAATTTAAGCAATCTAAAACACACTATACTTAATTAATGGAATACTATTATGGCGGTTGACAAACGGTGCAGCAAGTGTTAGAATCGGCACAACAAAGGTGATAGATGCCAACGTTAATAGCATACTATTTATTTTAGTTAAGCACAGCAAATTTTATGATTTACTAAAAGGCCTTGGTCTGTTTCGGAACTCGGCTTTTTTTTATGACTGTTGCTTTTCTTTTCTTTTATTTAAAAACATAAAAAACATATATAAAGAAATAGTCATTATTCCTTGTGCTTCATCAATTCCAAAATTGTTACTTGATACGTTTATTACTCTTTGACAGCTATTATGTGCTTTATACTTCGATAAAGAATTTAATGTTCCTTTGGCTTTCTTTTTTTGCTATTCCATTTAATTAATTCATTAATAATAAAACGTTCCATAGTAAACACCACCCTTATATAGAATTATATTTTTCTTGAATTTGTGCAAGTTATGACATAAAAAAACACCTCAAATGTACAAATTGTACTTTTGAAGCATTTTTAACATGCTTAAATTGCACTTTTTGTGATACAACAAGGCAAATTAATCAATTTTAAATAAATCATCAATCGTTAATAATTTAACATTATATTCTTTGCTTTTATCTATAACTGCTTGAGTGTATTCGCTTTTTACAAAGACATAATAATATTTTTCTTTAACATCAGTAAATATCTCACTTGCACTAATTAAATCATTAAATTCGGATAAGTCAAATTTTTCATTTTTAAATTTACATTCGCCAAAAATACCCTTATACATACTTTGTTACCATTGCTTTCTTTTAATTTTATTTCAATACGTTCGTTAAGAATTGCTATAACATCTGCCCAATCGTTAGCAGTTGGCATATACTCAATATTGAAATAATCTTTTATTAAAGCCGTAAACTCTTTTATAGATAAAATTGTATTTTTTTCTTGCGCTAAAAAGTAAAAGCAATTGTGTTTCTTAGCAAAATCTATAAGTAATGTGGATTTGCCTATTATTTTATGACCGTATAGTACTAAGAACTCAAATTTATTAGAATTATATAGCGTTTCAATTTCTTGTAGTTCATAGTTTCTACCAATCATAATAAACACCACCTTTACTTAATTACGATTATTATATACTAAACTAGTAAAGAGCGGCGTTACTAAATTTTACTTAATTACGATTATTATAATCTAGATATGGTAAATTTAAGCGATTCTAAAGCAAATGCATTGATTAGTCCGATATTAATTGATTGTTGCTAATTTTGTTACTCTTATTTAATGAAAGTAGTCGCGAAAAAGGTAGAATTCTACCAAAAAAGAGACTAAATATTGATTATTTGACTTTATTAGCATAAAATACAACCTCAAAAAAGGCAGAGTTCTAATAAAAAAGCTAACTAGGAGATTATAATAGACCGATATATTTAAAAGCATTAATTGCGGAACAACATATTGGTTTTACTATTATTGGAATAACTGTTTCCTATTAAGATTTATTAAAAATTGACACGGTTGTTGCAATTGTTTGAAAAATTTATTCGAACAATTGCTTTAAATCTATTAATTGAACATTATCTTTTGATGTGCATGAAAAACCACTTCGAGATATAAAAACATATTTATAGCAATTTAAACCAGTCATATTAATTTGTTTGATTTCGTTATTTCTTCAGTCCTTCCTATGAATTTCATTTTTATTCGCTCCAATCCGACTCGGTTTCGACCGAATTAATTGTATTTTTAAGTGAATAATAAAAAACATCATTAAAATGCTTTTCAAAATTGAGCAATTCGCAAAAAATGTAGTAAACTGCAAAAAAAGTGAATGGTAGCTAAAAAGAGAAAGATATTTAAATGAAATTATTGATAGAAAAAACAATGAATTAGTTAAAATAATAACGGGAATAAGAGATGTGGTAAATCATATATTTTGAATAAATTGTTTTATAATTATTTGATTAAAATATTGTAAAAAAAGAAAATATTATAAGATTTGCTTTTGATTTTGATGAAGATTTAGAAACATTATTATTGTAAAAGAAGATATAATTCCATAGAAAACAGATGATGGAATTGATGTGATTGGATTAAAAGTTTTTTTTAGATAACGTAAAAATTTTCTAGAATAAAAATCATTTAACATAATTCAAAATGAAATTATAAGGTTAACAAACGTGTTAAAAAACACATATCAATCATTTCTTGTTGGCTTAGCAATATAAAAAAATAATGCGATAACTAAGATATTATGATATAATATCTCACGTTATTAGGAGGCACATTTATGGAAAAAAGAAGTAATTACATTACATGGGAAGAATATTTTATGGGAATTGCTATATTATCAGCATTACGCAGTAAAGATCCTTCTACGCAAGTCGGAGCGTGTATTGCTAATGATGATAATAAAGTAGTTAGTATTGGATATAATGGAATGCCACAAGGATTAAAAGATGATCAAATGCCTTGGGGACATGGCGACGGTTTAAAATCTAAATATTTATATGTTTGCCATGCAGAATTTAATGCTATATTAAATAGTCAAATTGCTAATTTAAAAGGTACAAAGATTTATGTAACTTTGTTTCCTTGTAATGAATGCGCTAAAGCAATTATTCAAACTGGTATAAAAGAAGTAATTTATCTTGATAATAAATATGAAAACTCTATTGAATCACAAGCAAGCCGTAAAATGTTTGATATGGCTGGTATAAAATATCGTCATTTTGAAGGAAAAGTTATAAAAATTAGTAAAGGTGAATAATGAAAAAGAATACGAAAAAATTTCTAGAGCGCTTCTTAATATGCCTTATCGCATATGTTTTATTTGTAAGCGGGATTATGGTGGCTCTAGCATCAATGTTAGAAACAGCTTCTTTAGCGGTTAAAATTATTGTGGGTGTTTCTATCGCTTTATTATTTGTTGTCTTAGTAGTTGTCGTTGAAGTATCACATAGAAAGGTAAAATAATGGGTATTGCGTTATCAATTAAAAACTTAACATTTTCTTACGATGATAAAGTAAAAGTCTTGAAAAATATTAATGTTGATATAGAAGAAGGAAAATATGTTTCTTTGATTGGTCATAATGGATCAGGCAAATCAACATTAGCCAAACTCATTGTAGGATTATTAGAAACTCGAGTGGGAACAATCG
>CAKPAV010000120.1 GCA_934133115.1 uncultured Bacilli bacterium | reverse complement strand
ATTTTCAGTTCTGTAATTTCGAATACGAAAAAAGAGGATGGAAACCTATTTTAGGTTTCTAAACATCCCCTTTTTAACTATTTGAATAAAGACTAAACTATTGAACTAGTTACCTTCAGTGGTACCCGGGTTAGGAGTCTCTGGTGTTGTTGGAGTTGTTCCTGTGGTTGTTGAATTTCCACAGCAGCAACATACTTGTAAACAGCAGTTGTTTGATGGTATACAAACATTTTTATTTTCACAGCAACAACAAACCGCTCCACGCAAAATTGCTTTGGTGTATGTATAACGTTTGCATTCCATAATAGTAACTCGATATGCAACAGTTACTGTTGCGGATGGCTCGATTGTACCAATGTTAATACACTCTGGTACTGTATTTTCTTGCGCTGTTCCATTTACTGTGACAGTTCCACGATTGAAACAGAATGCACGAGGTAATAAAACATGTAATGAAGCACAATTGATTGTGCATGTTGCAGTGTTAGTGATTGTTACTGTAAATGTAACGTTTGAACAAACACGTGCACAACAATCATTACAAGTTACCACTACTGTTGGACCACATGTTGTGGTACAAGTAGGCACACAACTAGTATTTAAATTAAAAAAACGATTGCAACAAAACATAATAACTTTCACCTACATTTTCGAACTAAATATAGTTCACTTATTTATATGAAATCGTTTTATTTGCGTTACATGTTTTGTTTTAAATGGACTATTTATTTTTTAATGATATACTATCTTACGAGAGGTTAATCGTATGAAAAGTTTAGCAAAATTATTAAATAACAGAAAACATATTTTATTTATTGATCTAGAAGGCACGCAGTTCACTCATGAAATGATTGCATTTGGCGCTGTTAAAGTGGATTTAGATAATGATGGTAATATTAAAAAAGTTTATCCAGGAATAAAAGAATACGTAAAACCTGTTGGAGCAATTGGAAAATTCGTTGAACAACTAACCGGTATTAATCAAGATTTACTAAATAAAAAAGGCATTAGTTACAAAGAAGCAATTGAAAAAATCAAAAAATATTGTGGCAGTTCGTTCAAAAAAATGGCTTTTATGACATTTGGAACCCACGATTTACGTATTTTTGCTAAATCATTAGAGGCTTCTCCTAGTGCCGATAAAGAAACTGTTATCAATATTTGTCGTAATAACATTGATTTATCTATGGTATTATCACAATATGTTAAAGATGAACATGGTAATCCTTACTCTTTGTTAAACTATTTAAAATTATTTGGAGTAGAACCAATTGGTGAAGCACATGATCCTCTTAATGACGCTAAAGATTTAATGCTTTTATATGGCATAGTATTAAAATCAAATGAGAAAATTTATGAAGAATATTTAAAAGTATTAAAGTCAATGCGTCACTTCCCAGATCCTATTCATAAAGCTATCGTAAAATTAATTGATGGTGAAGATGTAACTTCAGAAGAATTTAAAGAAAATGTTCGTAATTATATTTTATAAATTTGTACAAAATAAAAGTGGCATATAAGCGAGGTGATATTGTGGTTAATTATCCTTTTGGTAAAAGATCAGAAATTATTAAGCAAAACATTACTAAAAATGAAAAAAATACCATAAGTTATAAAAATCGTGGTATGGATTTTGAAAATGACATTAATATGTCATTAGATTTTTTCGATGATCATGGTCTAGCCTGTATTACAAAAAGACCAACTCCTATTAATGTAGTTCACGTTGATTATTCTCATGGCGCGCGTATTACTGATGCATATTTTGAAAAACAATCAACAACTGATTATAATGGGGTGTACCGCGGAAAATACATTGACTTCGAGGCAAAAAACACGAAAAACAAATCATCATTACCATTACACAATATCACAATACACCAAATTCGCCACTTAGAAAAAGTTTTAAAACATGGCGGTATTGCTTTTTTTATCATTTGTTTTGAAACATTAGATGTTGTTTATTTATTAGATGCTTCTTATGTTATTGATTTCTTTCATAACACAACAAGATCATCTATACCAACGGCATTCATTATTGAAAAAGGAATTAAAGTCGAACAAGGTTATATGCCAAGACTAGAGCTTTTAAAAGCTATTGATGAGGCATATTTCCATGAAAAAAATATTTAAAATTGTTATTACTATTTCTTCTATTTTTACTATTATTACTACTTCTATTACAATAGGATATGTTTTTTATTCTTTAAATGGTATTGAACTTAAAAGCATTAATAAGTTAAAAAATCCAAAATTTTCTACGATATACGATAAAAACAACACTTTGATTGAAGTTATTGGGAAAGATAAAAAAGAATATGCTAGTTATGAAGACTTACCGCCCCTTTTAATCAACGCTCTTGTTAGCATTGAGGATAAAGGTTTCTTTTCTCATAAAGGAATTGATGCAAAAAGAACGCTTGAAGCATTTATTCATAATATTTTTTCTTCTTCTAAACATGGTGGTTCAACCTTAACCCAACAACTTATTAAAAATGTTCTTTTAACTAATGAACAAACTTATAAAAGAAAAATTCAAGAAGCATATTTAGCTATCAACTTAGAAAAAGAAATGAGTAAAGAAGAAATTATTACACTTTATTTTAATAGTGTATATTTTGAACAAACAACACCTGGAGTAATATACGCTGCAAGAAGATATTTTCATAAAGAACTTGATGAACTATCCTTACCAGAAATGGCTTTGCTTGCAGGCGTTGTTAAATCCGCTAGTTACTATAATCCATTAAAATATAGTGATAGAGCTAATGAGCGAAAAAATCTAGTGCTTAAAAACATGTATGAAGACGGCTACATCAGCGAAGAAGAATATTTAGTTAGTAAAGCAATACACGTATCATCTTTAATAAAATTAGATTCATCAACTAATGAACCTACTTATCGCTTTCAAAGTTATTTAGATGTTGTTTACTTAGAGGTCGAAGAATTATTAGGTAAAAATCCTAGTAACGACAAATTAGAAATATATACATATCTAGATACTTCTTTGCAGTCTTATTTAGATCAAATTCAAGAGGGAAAAATAATTAAATTTAATGATGAAACGCAGCAGATTGCTGGTACAGTTATTAATAATAATGATTACTCTATTGCCGGTGTCATTGGCGGGAGAAATTATCATGGTTCGCATTTATATAATCGCGCTTATTCTATGCTTAGACAGCCAGCTTCTACTATGAAGCCAATATTCGAATATGCTTTAGCAAGTGAATACTTTAATTACACTAACGCTACTTCTATTCAAGATAAACCATATACTTATCCAGGTAGTAATATAACTGTACAAAATGCGGATAAAAATTATGCTGGACTACTTTCTATGCAAGAAGCTTTAGGTTATTCTAAAAACACATGCGCTTTATATACTCTTGAAAAAGTGGCTAACAAAATTGGTGTTAATAATTGTATTGAATATCTTAAATCCATTAATATGATGGACGAAGGTCCTTTTTCATATGCATATGGCATTGGAGGGATGAGTTTTGGAGTAAGCACCAACCAATTAGCGGGTGCTTATTCTATGCTTGTTAATAATGGCAAATATTTAAAACCTAGCACAATTTATAAAATTGTCGATGCCGATACTCATGAGGTGCTTTATAAACGAGATAACACTCCTAAACAAATTATATCAAGCAAAGCAGCATACAAAGTAGCAAGCACACTCGTAAATATTGTTAAAGAAGACTATTACCATATTGGAGCGGTTAGTGTTAAAAATGTTGAAATTGGTGCTAAAACTGGCACTAATGGATATGATTCAAAACAAGCCAAAGCCTTAAATTATCCTAGTTATGCTGATAAAGACACTTGGTTAGCTGGCTTTTCTCCATATTACACAATGGCTGTTTGGTCAGGGTGGGATATTCCACGTGCAAATAATAAAGATTATTTTGGAAAAAGTGATATCCGTAGACAAATTCCCAAAAAAATATTTAAAAATGTAATGGAACATATTAATCTTAAAAATGGAACAAGAGAAAAGCCAAATGGCTTAGTTAATATTAATGTTGTTAAAGGTGCAGATGGATATTATCTTGCTAATAAATATATTCCTAATAGTTATATAATAAGTGGTATTTTCGATAGCGAAAACATCCCAGAAAAAATATTACCAGAGCCAACATTAGGTGAAATAATACAAGTCAAAACATATATTTTACCTAACGAACTAGAATTAGAAATAATCAGTGAAGAAAATCCAATACTTCCATTTGATTACCAAAAAATATTCTCAAATTCTGGATATAATATTTGCTATAAACTATATAACAACGAGGAAGTTAACTTGTTTAGTCAAGAAAAAAAGCTAGCAATTCCTATTGATTTTGCTAGCGTAGAATATTTATATGTTTATGCGTGCTATGAAAAAAAGCAGTTAGCGTTTTCCCCTATTTTTAATGTTATAGAATCGACAAGTATCTTTTAAAGCACATTCTTTGCAATTAGGATTAACAGCCTTACAAAAATATCTTCCAAAGTGGATAAAAAGATGATGAACTTTGATATATTCTGACTTATCAAATGCTTTGCGCAACTTTCTTTCAATTGTTTCTACTGAATCTTTTTGTGTCGCAAATCCCAATCTTTTTGCTACTCTACTAACATGAGTATCCACTGCAATTTCTGGTTCTTTTAAATACTCAGCACGAAACACATTAGCAGTTTTATTTCCAACACCCGGTAAAGAAATTAATGTTTTCTTATCATGAGGAACTACTCCATTATATTGTTCAACAATAATTCTTATTGCTTCTTTAATAGCTTTAGATTTGTTTTTATACAATCCCACTGATTTGATATCATTTTCAATTTCATCTAATGAAGCATTATAAATATCATAAATCGTATGATATTTGTTAAACATTTCTTTAGTAACCATATTTACTCTTTTATCCGTGCATTGTGCAGATAAAATAATAGCGATTAATAATTCATAATCGTTACTATAATTTAGTTCGCATCCTGCATTAGGAAACAATTCATTTAAATAAGTAATAACTTCTTCTTTTTTATTCATCGTCATCATCTAACCATTTAGTTTTAGCAATTTTTATTGTTTCTTCAAGATTTTTGTTCCAGTTTTCATTTAAAGCTGTTACGCCTTCTTGATTAATTTCATTTGATTTAGCTTTTGCTAATAAGATTTTATCAACTGCCCGAATTGAAACTTTTTTGCCAGAAGACTTTAAATCTTTAATAGCGTTAGAAATATCTTCCTCGTTATTTGTGGTAAACCATTCTTGAATACGAGAAACCTCTAGTGGTGATAATGTTTTTTTTAATTCCTTTTCAAAAATAGCATAAATACTTTGAGCCATTTCTTGAATATCTTCATTTTGACGTTCTTCTTCTTTATAAATATCTAACTTCAATTGTTGAAATAATTTGTTTTTTAATGGTTGAAGAGATAATTTTGCACCTTTTTTATCAAATACCAAATCAACAATATTTTTAGTTACCAAGTTTGATAATATTTCATCAATTTTCTTACTATCTAAATTCATTTTAAATGATAGATCTTCCGCAGTAATAATATCATTATGTTGTTTTAAAAGATGATTAACAACAAGAATTACCGCTAACTCAGATTCATTGATATTTAAATCTTTATAATGTTCAATTAATAAATAATCAAAATTAATCGCTTTATAATCATTTGCCATAAACACACCACCAAATCACAAATATATTACCACATAACATCTAGTTATTAAACATATTAATATGGAATTTTTCTAATATTGCTTTTGTTTTTTCTTCAACAATTTTTTG
>CAKPAV010000119.1 GCA_934133115.1 uncultured Bacilli bacterium | reverse complement strand
TATAGTGCCTCCAATGTTTGGGCAGAAGCAAAATTTAATGATCCTTATTATTATTTAAAAAGACAATCATTATTTGCTTTATTAGGAGCAATTGGATTTTTTGTTACCACTAAAATATCAAGTGATTTTTTATATAAACATGCCGAAAAAATCATCCTTGCTTCGTTAATATTATTAGGATTAGTTTTAATACCAGGATTAGGAATTAGTAGAAATGGTTCACGTTCTTGGTTTGGAATTGGTCCGTTTGCTTTACAACCATCAGAATTATTTAAAATTGCGATTGTTATTTATGCTTCTAAATATATTAGTAATAATTTTGACGCGACAAAAAAATTAAAAGGATTTTCTTTATTATTAATTGTTATGGTTATTGGCTTTATTTTAATTATGCTTCAACCAGATTTTGGTACCGCAGTTGTCATTTTATCAAGTTTAGTAATAATGATGTTTACAACACGTTTACCAATGAAATATTTCTTTATATTAGGAGGATTAGGAGTAGCTTTAATTGTGGGATTAATTGTTGTTGCGCCATATCGATTTGACCGCATTAAATCATTTATTGATCCATGGAGTGATCCGTTAGGAAGCGGATTTCAGATTATTCAAAGTTTATACGCAATTGGGCCAGGAGCGTTACTTGGGAATGGTTTACTTAACTCTTATCAAAAACATTTCTATTTGCCAGAACCTCAAACAGATTTTATTTATTCAATTATTGTTGAAGAGTTTGGTTTAATTGGGGGTATTATTGTTTTAATACTTTTTGGCTTATTATTTGTATTAGGCTTTAAATTAGCGATGAAACAAGAAAAAGAATTTAATGCTTTAATGATTACGGGCTTATTAGGCTTAATTATGGTTCAAGTTATCATTAATTTAGGAGTAGTGGTTTCTTTAATTCCGGTTACTGGAATTACTTTACCATTAATTAGTTATGGTGGTTCATCATTATCAGTATGCTTATGTTCATTAGGATTAATTGTTTCTAGAAAGTAGGTGGATTTATGCATCTTTTATTTTTAGCCTCGGGAAGTGGAGGACATGTTTATCCTTGTTTATCGTTGATTAAAAAAGCACTATCTAATCATCAAATAACTTATTTAACAATAAAAAATGGTTTTGAAGAAAAAGTAATTGATAATTTAAAAAATGTTAATATTTTATCAATTGATGTTCCTAATCAATTAAAAAAATATCTTAAAAGGCCATCAAACTTTTTTAAATTAAATAAAGCATTAAAAAGTATTAAGAATGATCTAAAAAACATTGATGCAATCATTACTTTTGGCGGATTTGTTACCTTTATTGGTTTATTAATTAGTTTAAAACTAAGAAAACCATTATATATTCATGAACAAAATAGCGTGATTGGTGACGCAAATATGTTAGGACAGTTTTTTGCTAAAAAAGTTTTTACCTCTATGAATAAAACTAAACATATTTTATTTCCTAAGAAAACTTATAATTTTGGTAACCCAAGAATGGATGAAATAAGTAACATCTCTTATCACTATCAAAATAATAAATCATATAATGTTTTATTTTTTGCAGGTAGTTTATCTAGTTCTTCGTTAAATAAAATGATTGAAGAAGTTATAAAAAAAGAAACAAACAGTAACATCCATTTATTTGTTATTAGTGGTAATAAAAATTATGAAGCTTTAAAAAAATTTGAAAATAAGCATATAACTATTATTAAATACGAAAAAAATATGATTGAACTTATGCAAAAAATGGACTTTATTATTATGCGCGCAGGAGCAACTTCAATTAGTGAAATAATTAGTTTAAATAAGTTAAGCTTATTAATACCTTCACCAAATGTAAAACATAATCATCAATATTTAAATGCTAAATATTTATTTGATAAAAAAGCAGCATTTATGATTGAAGAAAAAGATGTTAATAGTGATGAAATAATTATGTTAATTGAGGAAGTTAAAAATAATTTAGAATTGCAAATTGAAATGAAAACTAATTTAAATAAATTAAAGAAAGGAAATGTTTCTAAAAACATTTTATTAGCAATTAAAAATGGATAATTATCAATTAACCAAAAACTTTTTAACAAAAGATATATCAAGTATAAAAATAGGTGGTGTTATCCCTTATTTTTATGATATTTATAATAAAACTGGATTAAAAGAAGTGTTTAAAATAATTAAAGAAAATCGATATACTTATTATGTTGTTGGTGGCGCAACGAAAATATTATTTCCAGATTATTTTTTTCGTGATGCTTTACTTCGCATTTCTAATGATTATATTAAATTAAAAAAAGATGAAGTAACGATAGGAGCAGGCACTAAATTAAAAAAATTAGCAAGTTTTATGATTAATAACGGATATGATGGTTTTAGTGGTTTGCTTTCAATACCCGGTAACGTTAGTGGCGCAATTGTTAATAATGCTGGGGCATTTGGTGATGAAATATCCAAGTACTTAATAAGTGTGACTTGTTTTTATGAAGGTAAATTTATTGAATTAACAAGAAATGATATGACTTTTTCTTACCGTAAATCCTCTTTTAAAGATACAAAATATATTATTTATGAAGCAAAATTTAAATGTGTAAAAGGTAATTCAAATCTAATTAGAAATAGAGCGTTAGAAAACACAAAATCACGAGTAAATGCACAACCACAAAACGTTTTAACTTTAGGTTCAACATTCAAAAATATGCTTGAAAGAAGCATTGCAAGAGATTTAGATAGTTTATATGTTAAAGGACTTAATTTAGAAGGCATTAGTGTATCAAATAAACACGCTAATTTTATCATCAATACACAAAATGCAAGTCAAAAAAACTTTCTTAATATACTTGTTATATTAAGAAGTCTTGTTTATAATAAATTTAAGTATATACCTGATAGCGAGGTAATTATACTTAGGTGGTGAATAAAGAATGAGTGAATATGAAGATGATGTTGTTTTGACTGATATTTCAAAAATCAGTGAAGAAATCAAACTTCAGTCAAAAAAAAATCATAGCAAGATTATTCTTCGTTCTTTTTTTTCAATTGCTATTGTTAGTTTAATTGCTACTTATTTATTTTCACCGATTGGAAAAGTAAAAATTAATAATTTAAGTGGGAATTATTATCTTAGCAAAGATGATGTTATTTCTTTATGCGGATTAAGTAAAAATGATTCTATTCTTAAGGTAAGTGTTAAAAAAACAATGAACAAACTTAATGAATCGCCTTATGTTAATCGTTCTAGTATTGATTGGCATTTGACTTATCTTAACGTCTACATTGATGAAGTAGCGCCTATTGCAAAATTAGAAGATGGCGAGATATTACTTACTAATGGGGAAATATATTCTACATATCAAAAAAAATATAGTTCTTATACAATTGATAACTATAATGTAGATATAAATTCCTTGCCTATTTTTATTGATTATAAATCAGATACGCAATCTAAAACATTGCTAAACTATTTAAAATTCTTTGATCAGGAATTATATAATCGTTTAGTAAAGTTAGATGAAACAATGATTATCTTAAAAGAAATACCAACTCCAGAAAAATATCTAGGTTTATATTTTGAGTTAGATACTGATTATATACTTCGTGTTCGTATTAATCATAAAATCTTAAAAGAAGCATTGCAAAATAAAGAAGCATTTATTAGCGCTTTTAGAAGCCCAAAAGAAGAATATTATTATAATAAGGACAATGATATTTATGAAGGAGTATATTACAAAGTAGAAAACGAAAAGAAAAATGATGACTATCGTATTGTAACATTTGAGGAGGTGGCTAGTGATGGCCAAAATAATTAATGCATTAGAAATTGAATCTACCGAGATTAAGTTAGTAGTGGGATATGAATGCGAACATGAAATAGTTGTTCTTCATGCTATAGCTAAACCACTTTCTTTAAATTGCATCAAAAATAATATTGTTAATGATAGTGATGAAGTTTGTAGTGTAATTAAAGAAGTAATTCTTGATGCTGAAAACACTTTAAAAAATGATATAGATGAAGTTACTTTAGTATTGCCCGCTCGCGGACTAGAAGTATTTAAAAACACAGCAACCACTAATGTCGTTTCCCCAAATAAGTTAATTGCAGAAGTTGATATTCGTAATGTAATGACAATGTTAACAAGAGATACATATAACGAAGAAAATGCTGTTATTGATACAATTCCTATTAATTATACTTTGGATCAAGAACGTATTTTCTCTAATCCCCCAATTAATGAAACATCAGGTACAATAAAACTCAATGCTTTCATTCATACTATTCCAACATATATTAAAGAAACATATATTGGACTAGTAGATAAAGTTGGTCTAAAAATAAGTAATATTTTAGTGGCGCCTTATGGTGTGGCACAATTATTTACTACTTATAAAAATGTATCAAATAAATATTTCTTAGTTAATGTTGGTGGCAAAACCACAACAATTACCATTATTTCTGATGGTAAGCCATATCAATCATCGTATATTGATATGGGTGGAGAAAATTTAACTCAAGAATTATCTTATCGTATGGGTATTAGTTATTCTTTAGCCAATGAACTAAAACTTAAATATGGTTTAGATGATTTTAAATGTAATTTTAAGCCAAGTATTTGTCATAGTGAGCAAGATAAAAATGTTGAATTTACGGTTAATGATTTAAGGCTTGTAACGGAAGAATATCTTAACACCCTTTTAAAAGATATTAATCGCGCAATTAAGACTTTAATGGGCGGAGATGTTGAATTAGAACAATGGCCATTAGTCTTTGTTGGTGGCGGAACACAACTTATTGGATTTAAAGAATTCGTAAATGATAAATATAATTCTCGAGGCGTTATTTTCCCTAGTGTTAAATCATTAGGCGCACGTAATCAAATATTTATTAATTGTTTAGGAGCTATTAAAACTTCTTGTGGTTTATTTGAATTTATCGGTGAAGAAAAAGAAGAAATACCACAAGTACAACCATTAACAAGAGAAAAACATAAAACACAAAAATATTCTGAAACCGATGATAGTTTATAGGAGGAACAAAAATGGATAGTATAGATAATTTTGAACCAATAGCAAAAATTGTAATTATAGGTGTAGGTGGCGCAGGAAGTAATGCCGTTAATCGTATGATTGATGAAAAGATTTCTTGTGTACAATTTTATGTTGCCAACACGGATAAACAAGCTTTAATGTCTTCAAAAGCAGAAAATAGAATTGTATTAGGTAGCGAATTAACCAAGGGTTTAGGTGCTGGCGGTGAACCTGATGTTGGACGTGCTGCTGCGGAAGCATCAAAAGAAGATATTCGCAACATTGTAAGAGGCGCTGATATGGTCTTTATCGCTGCTGGTATGGGTGGCGGAACTGGTACTGGTGCCGCTCCAGTGATTGCAAGTGTAGCTAAAGAAGAAGGAGCGTTAACAATAGCTATTGTTACTCGTCCATTCACATTTGAAGGAAAAAGACGTATTGCTAATTCCATCGAAGGACTTAACAATTTAAAAGAACAAGTTGATAGTATCATTGTTGTTTCTAATGATAAATTATTAATGATGAACGGACAATGTAGTGTCCAAAATGCTTTTGCGGAAGCCGATAAAGTTTTAGCACAATCTGTAAAAACAGTTACTGATTTAATTTTAATGCCATCAGTTATTAATCTTGATTTTGCTGATGTTCGTAATACTTTAAAGAATTCAGGAATTTCTTTAATTGGATTTGGACAAGGAGAAGGAGCAAACAAAGCTCTTGATGCAGCATCTGGCGCAATGGCATCTCCATTACTTGAAACATCAATTAATGGTGCAAGAAAAGCTATTGTTTCTGTTACTTGCGGCGGTTCTGTTTCTTTATTTGAAGCACACGAAGCAGTT
>CAKPAV010000118.1 GCA_934133115.1 uncultured Bacilli bacterium | reverse complement strand
CACCCTTATCAGGGGTGCGCTCTAACCAGCTGAGCTAAAGGCCCATTTCGTTTACGCTTAATTATTCTAGTATAATTGTTAACTAAATGCAAGAGTTTTTTTATTAAAAGTAATTTTTTTCTATGCATTATCAAAAAGCTATATAAAAACCCACTAGTTTCTTTAAATTTTTTAAACTTTTGCGTGGTTGACCATGCCTTTAAAACAAGTGGGTTATATATTTTAATTTTAAATATTCACAACAAAATAATCTACGCCAGATTCTTCAACGAATTTAAAATCTGTGGCACCTTTACTTTTTAATGCATAAGCAAAGCCTGGATTTTCTTCATTACCAATCAAAGCACCTACAACAGTTTCTCCAACTTTTAAATTTAATGATTCCGCATTCCCAAATTTAAAAACTTTATCTAATGTATTAAATAAATCATCCGTTCCTTCTTTATCTAAATTATTAATCGTTAATGATTTGTGTTCGACTTTATAAGCGAATGGTGTATCTTCCACTTTATCAACTTTCACTGTCGAAGAAACATAGAAATAATCAGGAACATATTTTTTTAAAAGTTTTAAAGGAAATCCATTCATTTCATCTTTAACCGTAGCCAAATCTAAACGCACAACAATATTAAAATCCGTACTTCCATTACTTGTGATATTACTAAAATCAATTTGTTTTAATTCATAATCAATAGATTTATTGCCAACAGATATGACTCCGCCAGTTTGTTGATAACTTATTTGATTAGCTAATGCGCCAACTTGTTTATCACTTAATTTAATAATTGCTTTCATGTTTTCTGGCAAATTTTCTAAGTTGACCACATAATTTTCTTTACTATATTCAATCATGTTTTCCACAGAGCTATTTACCATTCCTTGAACATCTTTCATATCATTAACTTTATCAAATGCTTCTGGACATAATTTTGATTCATCAACTTTTTCACTTAACACTTTTAATTGTGAAACAGTGTTAAATAAATCTATACCATAATTTACACGAACATAAACATAGCCACCAATAACTGCAACTGCGACAATTGCAACCATTGTTATAAGAGACGTTATTAATTTTTTTATTAATTTCATAATATTACCTGCTTTCTAATTATAGTATATATTGTTTTGCTATATATTCAACGCAAAAATTAAAATTTAATTTTAAAATTTTGGTTTTATTACAAAATAAAAAGTGATATTATTAATCAATGTAGGAGAGATTATTATGGTAAGCATCGAAGAACAAATTCAATTAACAATAGATAAATTACGTCCATTTATTCGCCGTGATGGTGGAGATGTCGAGTTCGTTGCTTTTGAAGATGGCATTGTTTATATTAATATGATTGGTGCTTGTGCTGATTGTATGATGATAGATACCACTATTTCACAAGGCATTGAAGTTATCCTTATGGAAGAAGTTCCTGGCGTAATTGGTGTTAAATTAGCAAGTGAACGTCCAGCACAAAAAGACATCAAATAAAAAAGTCACTAATTAATGGCTCTTACTAATTTGTAGTAAGGCCATTTTTATTTGGTGACTTTTAATCTAAATCAATATTCATTTAATTGTTAATTAATTTTAATAATTATGTTCTATTTTTTATATGCTGGGCTTTCATTAACATTACCATCTTTTTTACTTGGTGTTAATGTAAACCTCGTGTCACTTGAAGAAGTAAATTTGCTTGTATCAATTGTTTTATATTCACGGAAATAATCTGCGACTACATCACGATAAGTATAAAAAGGAGATCCTTCTTTTGTTAATTTATCA
This sequence comes from uncultured Bacilli bacterium, assembly GCA_934133115.1. The sequence continues at coordinate 4,133 of CAKPAV010000118.1, read as the reverse complement.
ACATATTCAAATCCAGCAAAATAATCATAATCACGATTTTTATTACGATGGAAGGCCAAATAGTCTATTACTACAATTGTATATGTTTTATTTCTACTTGGTTCTTCATTAGATACTCGATAGAAACTATTATATCTACTACATTGATAAATTAATTTATCTCCTGGAACTTTAAGAATATAAAGTTCATTATTAAATGGTAGTGATTTTGCTAACTCGGCATAAGTAATTTGGCCACTAGTTAAATCTGCTCGTGCTTGATTACAAATTGCATAATCAATCTTAAATCCTTGCTTTAAAGCTTCTTTAGCCATCGCCTTTGTAACAAGTTTAGGCAATGATGCTTCATCACTTGTTGCAGAAGACATTGTATCGTTTATTGTGCCTAAGACTTCATTACCAATTTTATCAGTTGTACTTTTATAAAACTCATATAAAGTTTTAAGTTCCATATCAATATTATTAATATATTTAAGTTCATTTCCATAATTATTATATGATTTGACACTTACTACTCCATCATTAACACTTAAATGAATTTCTGCATATGCTTTGCCATTACAACTAGCTTGTACATAAGGCACACCATTATAACTTTCTTTTTCATATTGATGAGAATGAGCACAAAACACAGCATCAGCATATTTTTTATTAGTGTTTGGACTAATATTTGTAATATCATAGCCAACTTGTTCAATGGAAGCATGAGCATCAACAACTATAACATCACACTTTTTTTCATTTCTTAGTTCATCTGATAATTCTTTAACTACTGTTGTTGGATCAATAAATGTGTATGAATCAGCAAATTGTGAGGAAATTGAAGTAATTTGATCAGACCCTATTACGCCTATTATCCCTACCCTTAATCCATTTTCAAGATTACGTATTACATATTCTTGTCCTAATTCATCAGCGTGCTCAAGTACTTTCTTTTGATTGATATCATATTTATATATATTCGCCGCTAAAAAAGGCGTTTGATATCCTGTTGTGGAATCTCTTAATTGCTTATTGCTAGCAATATATTCTCCGCCCCAGTCAAACTCATGGTTTCCTAATGTAAAACAATCAAATTGAATATTATTCATAGCTTTAGTTAAAAATTCACCATAATTAGAATTAGATTCAATTGATCCTTGCCACATATCACCAGAATTAAGTATTAAAGTATTATCTTCTTGGCCTTTGCTTTTGAAAAAAGATCCATTTTTTAAAATTCCATATTCTTTACCATAAGTTACAGATTGTTCAACAGTCGAACCATGAAAATCATTCATAGCATATAAATGAACTTCGCCAGTTGATGAATGATTATCTTCTTTAACTATAATATTACAACTAGATTCAAAGGAACCAAAACTAGCAAAAACATTAGTCGTGCCAACATTTATTGCAGTAATTAAGCCATCGCTAATAGTGGCAATGGTTTCATTTTCACTACGCCAAGATATTTTACCTTCAGCACCAATTGGTAATAAATTTGCAGTTAATTTATATGTCTCTCCAACACTTAAATCAACAATACTTTCACTAATTGTAATACCATTAGGTGTTAAATCGATAGAATTAGATATGCTTGACGACGTCGATGAATTGTCTTTACTTGTAGAATTAGAATTGCCACCAAAAGAAAACTCACATGAGCTTAAAGCCGTTAGAAGTGTCGTCAAAAAAGCGGCTAGTTTTAATCTTTTTTTCATGTGATTACCTCTTATTTTCTAGCTCATTATAACAAACCAATTTATTGTAGTCAATTTTTAGCAAAATTAAATAATAACTAATTTAACCATTTAATCGGTCTTATTCCATATTTTTGAGTTAGATTTTGCTCTAAATTTTTTAAGTTATTTAAAAGCATATTAGCGTTATCTTTATAAGTGATTACATTAGATTTAACATCTTTTCGTAACACATAATAATCATCTAATTGATCGAAAAATGTCGTTGGAAATAAGATGCGTGCCAATAAGAGAGACACATCCTGCTTGCTAGGGTTATAATAATTTAATGTATTTAATAAACTCTCATTATTTAAAACTGATGATTTGTATAATTCTGCTAAATCACGCATTGGATTATCAACAATTAAATTTAATGGTGAAAAAAATTCATAACTAGAAAGAGTATATAATCTTTTGTGTGCTAAAGTAAGGTTATTAATCTTATTACCTAAATCAAGTTCTAATTCCGCTAAATATTGCATGGCGTTTTCTGCTAAACCCATTGCAAAAATAATTGATGTCATTATCTCTTCATAACGATAATCGCCTATTTTTATTGATGGGATTACTTTTTCATTAATTAAATCAACTTTATCTTCCCAAAGTTTTAACATTTCTTTTACAGTATATTCTTGGTCTTGATTATCTTTAAAAAAAGCATGCATTTGAAGCAAATCACTTAATTCCATCTTACGATTTTTAATAGAAACTAATGCGCAATCCCCAAATTCGGATTTGCTTAACAAATTACCTTCGCGATTTTTAATAATACTTATACCACTATTAAAGAAAAGATTTTCTAATCTTTTGACATATTCATTCAATTCTTCTAATTCCTCTTCATTACGATCGGTTTTTTCTAACTTAAAATGCCATCCTTGATAATCAAATTCGCTTGCAAATTCATCATCTTCATAATATCCATATTTATCAAATATAAATGCGCGCATTATAATTCCACCTCACTTGATATATCTTGGCATACTGTTTTGCTCCCTAAATAATAACTTGGCACTGCTCCATTAATAACATGCATAAATATTGGTATTTCTACTTCAATATTTTGTAATTCGCTTGCTAAAGGAACAATTACACGATTATCAATAGACATATTTAATGAGATATTAATTAAAGCATTATTAATACCAAAAGAACTTGTTTTTGCCACAATATTCCCTTCTACACTTCCTAAACAAGAAAATTTAACAGGTATTGTTCCATGCACATTGGCTAGTATTATATTATTAGTTACTAATCCTATTGGTATTTCATAAACTATTCCATTATTTCCTTTTTTTATTTTTGCATCATTAAAATAATTTGTGTCGTATATACCTTTTTCGATTTCTTTTAGTTTTAATAAAGTTTTTTGTGTTGCAGATTTTAAAAATCGATTCAAATATTTAGTATCAAAATTCATTGTTGAAATATTGTTTTCTTTGACATCATAACTAACTATTTCTTTATTGTCTAAATTTTCTTCTTCACATAATTTTTCAATCACATCAATGACAACTGTCGATGTCACTTTTTTAGATTGTTCTAAAGCATAGTTCATTATATGCGGTTTTAATTGATTGCTTGTAATAAATAAAGCGTATATGGTAGAAAATATTAAAAAAGCAATCATAATACATGCCTTACCTAAATTAGAAATGCGCATAAAAATATTCCCCTTATAAGAATATGAAAAGATAATGTTTTCTATACTTAATTAAGAAAAAGAAAATGCCACAATTTTATGTGGCATAATTATTATAATAAAATATTTTCTTTTCGATTTGCAATAACATAACCTTCGCGGTTATAGACATCAATGCGATTATAAGTGATACGATCACCATTTGGTTTAACCATAACTCCACCTGCTTCTTCGATAATTAATTGCATCGCTGCAGTATCCCATTCTTTGGTGCCATCGCTTAAACGATAAGTAATTTCCGCTAAACCTTCAGCAATACGACATGCTTTTAATGATGATCCTACTTTTTCAACATTTTTAATTTTATCTTGATATTTACTAATCATATATAATTCATTTTTTGTTTGATGAAATACCGAAGTTAATACAGTTAAATCATTTGTTTTATTATTAACGTGAATTGGAGTTACTACTCCATTGCTTACTTTAAATGCACCTTCATTTTTAGTGGCGTAATAATAAACATTTAAGGCCGGTGCAAACACAACTCCAACAACCACTTCTCCTTTGTAAGCTAAAGCAATATTAGTTGTAAATTCATCATCTTTTGCCACAAAGTCTTTAGTTCCATCAACTGGATCAACAATCCAAACATAATCATTTTTTCTTCTCTCTAAATTATCTTCAAATTCTTCGGTCAAAAAAGCATAATTAGGAAATTTCTTACTTAATGTTTCTCTTATCATTTGATCCGCTAACTTATCAGC
>CAKPAV010000117.1 GCA_934133115.1 uncultured Bacilli bacterium | reverse complement strand
CAGTTAGTTGACTTATTTCAAGTTCAAAGGATAATGCATATGTTCTAACAGCTTAAGCATATATTGGTGCAGCAAGATATAAATATTTGCTAGAACATAATTATAAAAATGTTGTTGTATACGATGTTAAAGAATTAGAAGTTGATAAGAAAAAATCGCCATATAATAAAAAAATAATTGATGGTGCCGTTGTGGTAAAAAAAGATAAAAATTCCAATGTTAAATATTATATTTACTTAGTTGATGAGGATTATAATTCAATAATTGATATTGCAGCAATTGGAGGCAGTTTTCCAGTTTTGATAAATGAAAGCGACCTAAATAAGTCTTATATTAAAAAGTTAAATGTATTAACCTATAGCGAATATATTTTTTCAAACTATGATATTTTAGGATTGTATTATTTTTCGGATTCATTAAAAACTGATGATAGTTCCAAATATGAGGATTATATAATGTTTACTAAAAAAACTAAAAAGGTAGTAGAAATAAATAACGAAGAAGATAAAATTAAAGCTAGAAATTATAAAAAGGGTTCATTAATATATTCACCTAAATTAAAAAATATAACAGGCATGAGCTACTGGATAAATTTAGGAACTACAGTTAGTAATGATGGAAAACTTCTACTTAGATTATTTCCACACTATTATGATTCAAGTAAAAAGTATGATCATAGTAGAGATTCATTTGGTGGATTGAGAAATTTAATGAACGGATATAAAAGTTCTTTTGCAACATACCAACCATTAAAGGAAATATATTTTGAAAAGGGCCTTATTGTAGAGGATGTAAGTATATTAAATATAAAAGATTTTACTGAACTAGATCCAAGATTATTAATTCAAGCATATTCGGATTTTGATAATAAATCCAATTTCAATACTAAGACCTTTTGGATTTTAGACGATGACAACCTAGACTGCACTTTTGATCCAATTAAAACTGTTGCTGATGAAACTTTATGTTCAACAATTACGGTTGATTTAAATGATAAAAACGGTGATATTTTGAAAAAGGGAGATATGAGAGCAGATCAATGGAATTATTATAAACTTGTACTAACAGTTGAATTAGATGAAGTTATGGATGCAGTTGAAGTTTCTGAGAATGATATTTTAAAAGAAAACTCTTGATTTATATAAATATATATAGTATATTATATACGTTGCTTTAACTTGGTTATGGAAACTTCCGACCATTACTCAGTTAATGTGAATATAGTTTATAGGAGGAAATAATAATGGCTTTAACTAAAGAAGTAAAAGAAAGTATCGTTAAAAATTTCGCAAGAGATGAAAAAGATACTGGTTCAGCTGAGGTTCAAATTGCAATCTTGACAGAAGAAATCAAAGCTTTAACAGAGCATTTAAAAGAACATAAACATGATTTCCATTCAAGACGTGGACTTTTAAAGAAAGTTGGACAAAGAAAAAATATGCTAAATTACTTAGCAAAAAAGGATATCAACAGATATCGTGAAGTTGTTAAAAAATTAGGATTAAGAAAGTAGACACTATTTTTTAGTGTCTTTATTTTTACTAAATAATGGAGGTTACTATGGGTAAAAGAACGTTTGAATTAGATTTTAGAGGAAGAAAAATAGTTGTAGAACACGGAGAACTTGCTAAACAAGCACACGGGTCTGTATTAGTTAGATATGGTGATACTGTTATATTATCAACAACAGTAGTATCAAAGACAGCTAATATTTTATCTGACTTTTTTCCACTTATGGTTTTATATCAAGAAAAACTATATTCAGTAGGAAAAATTCCAGGTGGATTTATTAAAAGGGAAGGTAGACCAACAGATGCTGCTACTTTGGCTGCTAGAATGATTGATAGACCAATGAGACCAATGTTCCCAGAAGATTTTAGAAATGAGGTACAAGTTGTAAATACAGTATTATCTGTTGATAATGATAATTCACCAGAACTTACTGCAATGTTTGGATCAAGCTTAGCTACTTGTATTTCAAAGGTTCCATTCGATGGACCTATTGCTGGTGTGAAAGTTGGTAGAGTTAATGGAGAATTTATAATTAATCCAACACCTGATGAACTTGAAGTATCAGATATTGATTTAACAGTTGCTGGTACAAAATATGCAATTAACATGGTTGAAGCAGGAGCTCGTGAAGTAAGCGAAGAAGATATGTTGGAAGCATTAATGTTTGGGCATGAGGCAGTAAAAGAATTATGTGCATTCCAAGAAGAGATAATTGAAGAAGTCGGAGGAGAAAAGATGGAATATGAACATCTTGAAATATCTGATGAATTAAGAGATGAAATTAGAACCCTTGCAAGTGATAAGTTGGATGCAGCACTAAGAATAAAAGGTAAACTTGAAAAATATGCCGCAATAGATGCAGTAAAAGAAGAAGTTGTAAACAAATATGAAGAAGAAAATTCTTCACTAGATAAAGATGAATTAAATGAACTTTTAACTAAAGTTAAATTAGTTTTAGAATCTATTGAATATGATATATTTAGATCAATTACAGTTAATGAAAAGACAAGAGCAGATGGAAGAAGTATGACTGAAATCAGACCTTTATCTACTGATATAGATATGTTGCCTAGAACACATGGTTCAGCTTTATTTACAAGGGGTGAAACTCAAGCTCTTGCGGTAACTACACTTGGTGCTTTAAATGAATATCAAGCATTAGATGGAATAAGTTTAGAAGCTGAAAAACATTTTATGCTTCATTATAATTTTCCACAATTTTCTGTTGGAGAAACTGGTAGATATGGTTCTCCTGGTAGAAGAGAAATTGGACATGGTGCATTAGGTGAAAGGTGTTTAAAACAAGTTATGCCTAGCGAAGAGGAATTTCCTTATACAGTACGTGTAGTAAGTGAAATATTAGAAAGCAATGGTTCTAGTTCTCAAGCTACTATATGTGCTGGATGTATGTCATTAATGGCTGCAGGTGTTCCAATAAAAGCACCAGTTGCTGGTATTGCAATGGGACTTATTACTTCAAAAGATGGTAGTGATTATACAATTTTAACAGATATTCAAGGTATGGAAGACCATTTGGGTGATATGGACTTTAAAGTTGGTGGTACAAGAAATGGTATATGTTCTTTACAAATGGATATCAAAATTAAAGGAATTACTAAAGAAATATTAAAAGAGGCATTAGCACAAGCAAAAGATGCTCGTATGGAAATACTTGATGTAATGGAAAAACAAATTAGTAAACCAAGGGAAGAAGTTTCTAAGTATGCTCCTAAGACTATGATTTTCTACATTAAACCAGAGAAAATTAAAGATGTAATTGGTCGTGGTGGAGAAATGATTACTAAAATTATCTTAGAAGCAAGTGGTGTTACTGCAGTTAATGATGTTAATGCAGTTAAGGTTGATTTAGAGGATGATGGTAAAGTAATTATTTATCATACAGATAAAGATATTATTAACAAAACAGCTGAAATGATTCAAGATGTTGTAAAAGAAGTAGAAGAAGGAAAAATATACACTGCAAAGGTAGTTAAAATTGAAGAATTTGGATGCTTTGTACAACTATGGCCTGGTTGTGAAGGACTAGTTCATATTTCTAAATTATCAAAAGATAGAGTAGAAAAAGTTGAAGATGTTGTAAAACTTGGTGATGAAATTCTAGTTAAAGCAATAGGTACTGATAAAAAGGGAAGATTAAATTTCTCAAGACGTGATGTTTAATGTTAAAAGAGTATTGGTGAATACTCTTTTTTTGGAGGTTAAGATGAATGGAAATAGAATAATTGTGCACACTTTAATTAAATGCAATGATGGATATTTACTTACTAAACGTTCTAAGCTAGAGTCAACATATCCAGAATACTGGGATATACCTGGTGGACTTGTTGATTATGGTGAACTACCAAGACAGGCTTTGATTAGAGAAACACTAGAGGAAGTTGGATTAAATATAATTCCTACTAAGATTATTCATGAGGATAGTAATTATGATAAAGAAAAAGATATGATTTTTATAAGGCTTGTTTATTTATGCGAGTTAAAAAGTAGTATAGATGATATTGTTTTACAAGAAGAGGAACATACTGAGTATAAGATAATTAGAACTTTAAATGAATTGCAAGGTGATAAGATATCTCCATTTTTATATGATGTTTTTAATAACGTTGAGTAGTATTTTTTCTAAATTTCTTTGTATTTGTTGAATAAAATTTCTTTTGCATATATAATAAGTATATGTTTATAAGTAGGTGGTAACAAGATGATAAAAGGTAAACCATTTGTAAAATGGGCCGGAGGTAAAAGGCAGATAATAGATAAATTAAAGCAATATATTCCTGAGGAATTTAATACATATTATGAACCATTTGTCGGTGGAGGAGCATTATTATTTGAGCTGTCTCCTAAAAATGCAGTAATTAACGATTCTAATAAGGAACTTATGAATGTATATGAGTGTATCAAGGATGAAAAGAAATTTGAAGCAATGTGTAGAGAGTTGAATCATCATGAGGCAGAACATTCTGAGAAATATTATTATGAGATTAGAAATTTAGATAGAGATAAGAAAAAATTTAATAAGTTAGCAGATTATAAAAGAGCTGCGCGTACTATTTATTTAAATAAAGCTTGCTTTAATGGATTATACAGAGTTAATAGTAAGAATGAATTTAATGTACCATTTGGTAAAAAGATAAAAGTAAATACTTATGAAGGACAGAATTTAGGAATTATATGTGGATTTTTAAATTATAACAATATTGAGCTACTTTCTGTTGATTTTGAAGAAGCTGTTGAAAATGCAAAAAAAGGGGATTTTATTTATTTTGATCCGCCATATGATTCTGATACTTCAACGTTTAATAGTTATACAGAAGATGGTTTTGGTAAAGAAGAACAAAAAAGGCTTGCTAAAGTATTTAAAGAATTATCTGATAGAGGATGCTATGTAATGCTTTCTAATCATAATACAACTTTGGTGAATGAATTATATAAAGACTTTAATATTTATGTAATTGAAGCAAAGAGAAATATAAATGCCAATGGAAAGAAAAGGGGTAAAGTAGAAGAAGTTATTATTACAAATTTTAAAAATAATAAAGGATTTTAATGACAAACATAATATAATATATGTGAGGGTGATATTTGTATGGGTAAAAAATATTATTATGAAGATAAAGATTTTAAACTTATACAAGGCGATTCATTGAAAATACTTAAAAGTTTAAAGCCTAAGAGTATTGATATGATATTTGCAGACCCTCCTTATTTTTTGTCTGGTGATGGTATATCTTGTAGTGGTGGTAAAATGGTGTCTGTTAATAAGGGTGAATGGGATAAATCTGTTAGTATAGAAGAAAAACATAAATTTAATAGAAAATGGATTAAATTATGTTATCAGATTTTAAAAGATGATGGTACTATTTGGGTTAGTGGAACTATGCATAATATTTACTCGGTAGGAATGGCACTAGAACAAGAAGGGTTCAAAATAATAAATAATATAACTTGGAAAAAGTTAAATCCTCCACCAAATATTAGTTGTAGAGCATTTGTTCATTCCACTGAAACAATTTTATGGGCAAAAAAAGATATTAAAAAGGCAAAGCACAAATTTAATTACTATTTAATGAGAGAATTAAATGATGGTAAACAAATGAAAGATGTTTGGGAGACCTCTCTTACTAAGCCTAGTGAGAAAAAATGTGGTAAGCATCCTACTCAAAAACCAATAGAAATATTAGAAAGAATTATATTGGCTTCTACTGATGAAGGAGATTTAATCTTGGATCCATTTAATGGCAGTGGAACTACAGGAATAGTTGCTAATAGATTAAATAGAGGATATATTGGAATTGAGAAAGAAAAGGAATATTTAGATTTAACAATTAGAAGAAAGGAAAGTGATAACATTGGCTAGGAATTTTAATGAATGGTTGGGTAAATTTAAAACTAGTATATCTAATTATA
>CAKPAV010000116.1 GCA_934133115.1 uncultured Bacilli bacterium | reverse complement strand
AAGTGCGAAGATAAAGAAATCACACTTGAAGATGGTAAGTTGTATGAAATAGTATATTACTATGATTATGCTAATCGCTATTAATAGGTTATCGTTTATTTTTGATAAAGGAATCAGTAATTAGCTTTATTGATTCCTTTTCTTTTGAAGTTAATTTATTATCAACATTAATAGTTTCCATATAAGCTACTAAAGAATCATTATTTTCTTTGTTAACTTTGTGACATTTATATCCTAGAAGATAATCAATCGATACGCCATAAAAATCCGCCAAAGTAAAAAGAGTATTAAAAGAAGGAAATGTCAATTCATTTTCATAATTATAATAGGTTGTACGAGATACATTTAATAACTTTAATAATTTGCTTACTGATACATCATTATCTTCTCTTAATTCTTTTAATCTATTCATAATATTAACCTCGAAATTTTTATTTTGGATGTAATTCATTGTAAAGGAAATTTGGACATAAGACTTGACATGTTTAATAAAAATATATATAATTTGAACGATGTTCAAGAAACTTGAACAACGAAAGGCGGAACAATTTATGCAAGAAACGAGAAGTATTAGATGTCGCATGTCAGAAGAAGATAATGAAGTAAGATTATGGCAATGTTTTGGATGGACTTTATTGTCATCACAAGAGGTGAATGTTGTCGATAATTCGTTAGAAAGTGATTATTCTGGTAATATTTATCAAATTAAACGCAAAGAACAATATATCAAACTAGTATTTGCTAGAGAAACTAATATGAAAAATTATTCCGAATTAGTTAGTTTGGAAAGACAATATGATTCTCTGAAAGAAATACCTTATAAAATGTATTTTTTCAGTTTCATTAAATTTTTATTTTTTACTGTTATTTATTTGACCATTTTCATCATAAAAAAGATTAGGATAAAAAAAGCAAATGAACAAATAAAACAAGAAAATCAAGTAATTTTAGAAAAGAAAAATGAAATATTAGAAAAAGCAAGGAGGTTATTAAACTAATGCCAAGCTTTGATAACGATAATAAAAATGAATATAAGCCAACAAATATAGATTGGAACATTAACTCGGAGTTTAATCTCTTCGATGTATTGCTATATACATTTATACCAATTGCAACTATTATTCATATTGCTTTATTATTTCGCGATAAAAAAATATTAAAAGCAATATTATGGATAGTTTGGATGTTTGTGTTTTGGGGCTCTTTAATTGCTATGCTATCTACCAATTAAAATCATTATAAAGATGTACGGGTATAAAAAGCAGATGAATTTTTATTTGCTTTTTTTTCGTATATAAAAAGATGTTTGTATATGTCTTTAATATAAAATAACTATTATATAAATTCTATTATAAAAGTAATGGTGATAGTGAACTTTACATGTAAAAAAATCCGAAAAGTGTAAAGAAAAATTAGACATAAAAATTGACACACTGCTAAAATTTGTATACAATTTATACAATGTTCAAAAAAAGTTAAATTATATGAGCATTATTAATATTGTCATAATAGCTATATATTAATTAATCTAATAAAGGTGGATAAATATGCATTTCTTCGTACTGTCTAATGATGTTAATAATTTTACGATGATTAGTTACATTGTAGATAGAATGTTTTTAGATTCAAAAATATCTAATTTAACATCATATGATGAGTTAGAAAGTAAAGCAATAAAAGATTACCCAGCTTTAGTATTTATTGATGCCTTATTAATAGATATTAATCGCATTAATAGAATAACAACAATGAATCGTGAATTTAAAATCATCTATTTTGGTGATAGAAAATTATGGAGTTTTGATTTATATGATACTGAACATATAGATTATTTAACTACGCCATTAACAAAACTAAAAATTAAATGTGCATGTCGTAAATTTATGCATTTAACTAAGACATATGATGATAAAGTATTCAAATATAAGTTTAATAAAGTAGAATACATGGTAAAATCAAAAGATATTGCATATTTAAATTCATTTGGAAAATATATATCAATAGTTTTAAAAGATTCTAATGAAGCATTATTTATTGCCCATCTTAATGATATAGAAGATAAATTAGGAGAATATTTTTTTAGAGTACATCAAAGTTTTATTATAAATATGAAACTAATAAAAAGAATAGAAACGAATAATGTTATCATTTTAATAAATGATACAGAACGAAGTATACCAATATCACGAGGAAGATATAAAGAATTTATAAAAGCATATAAATTATTTTGGAATCTCGAATGATATGAAATTTTTAACTGATAAATAGCAAAAAATGTCTTATATGGCTAATTTGCTATCTTTTTTGATTTAATTAGTTTTGCATAGATAACAAGATGTTATTTATGAATAAGATATGTATATCAATGGGGTGGAAAAGGTATGAAAGTAATAAGATGTAAAACGTGTGGACATGAATTGATGGTTGAGGATGATGTTGATTTTATAAGATGTGATTCATGTGGATCATATAATGAAATAGCAATTGCAATACCAAAAGGAACAATAAGATGTATAAGATGTAATACACCTTTAGATGCTAAAAACATTAAAGGTGGAGTTTTAGAATGTAGTCATTGTAAAGAAGTAATGACATTTCCCAAGGATAATCAATCTGCAAATGTAAAAGAAATCATAGAATTAGGTAAGAATAATTTAGATATATGTAATTTTGATGAAGCATATAAATTATTTAGTCGAGTAATAGAATTAGATCCAAAAGAACCAGAAGGGTACTTTAATCGAGCACTTGCACGATATCAAATCCAATATTTAAGAGATTTTGATAAAAATAGAATGCAACCAATATGTCATGTAGTAAACGATAAGAAATTTAGTGAAGATAATGATTATATAAAAGCACTTCAATATGCAAGTGATAAACAAAAGAAAGAATATCAAAGAAAAGCAATAGCAATTGATGAAATAAAGAAAGAGTTTTTACGATTAGAAAAACAAAATATCAATTATGATTGCTTTATATGTGTAAAAGTATCAGATAATCAAAGATATGATTCAAATGGAAAAAAACTAAAAACAGAAGATGCGAATAAAGCATATCAATTATACAACTTATTAGCCCAAGCAAATTATTCTCCATTTTATTCAGAAGCAATATTAACTAATTATAGTGGAGAAGCATATGAAGCACATATCTTATATGCCTTACATAAAGCAAAATGTATGTTAATAGTATGTAGCGATGAAAGTTATTTAGATACACCATGGGTAAAGAATGAATATATGAGGTGGAAGAGCTTCATTGAATCAAAAGAAAAAGAAGAAGGAAGTATAACTATTGTTTATTTAGATAAACCAATAGAACATATACCAACATTTAAACAAAGAATTCAATCTATTGATTATAATTCTTTAAATAACTTTGGAAAAATTTGTGCATTTATTAATAAATATTGTAAAGTTGTATCCAAATTACAAGAAGTAGAAATTAAAACAGGTAAAGTTGAAAAAATAATTAATACACAAAGAGATATTACAAGTTCCGTATTAGAATTTAATAATGTCAAAAAGACAGACTTAAGTTTTGATGCTATTGTGGATATTATTAAAAGTAGAATTAGTAATCAAGACTGGGATAATGCATTAGATAAAATATATAAATTAGAGATGCAAAATAAGGATAATGGTGAACTGTTATACTTAAAGGCATTAGCGTCATTAAAAATAGAATCATTGCAAGCTTTAACTCCAGGTAAAAATAAAAAAATTGAAGATGGAGAATATAATCAAGCATATTTAAAGAAAATTCTAGAAAACGCTAATAAAGAATTAGGTGAACAAGTATTATCAGAGACATGTTTATCAATTGAAAATGTCATAAATAAATTTTCTAATTTAAGAGGATTTGATAAAAACGATGCAACTGACTTTATTGAAGAATATTTTAATATTGGTGTTTATAACTTTTTCCCTTGCATTCGCGTTGCTAATTTACTAGTTGATTTAGGAGTTCAGCAAGCTAATTATCGTTTATTTAAACTAGGTGATCGATATAATGATGATGCAGGGAAATCAAGAAATAATTTAATTCAGTTATTAAAGAATTTAGTGGCTAAATCAAATTTTGAAGATGCACAAAGAGTTATTAATGATTTAGATCAAATGGTAGAGGGAAATGTTACGGTATTAGAATATAAATTATTCGTTAAATATAAAGTACAAACCATTGCGGAATTATTCATGACTGATTTCAATGATTTTGAAGCATTACAAGATATTTTACAATACTGCCAAAATGAAGATGAAGTATGCCTTACAGTAAGTGAATGGATTAATAATATTATTAATGTGATGAGCAAACAAAAACTACAGGAATCTTCTTATATTTCTTTATTTAATCATATTGAAGAAATTATAAAATTCATGCCAGAACAAAAACAACGTAATACTTATCAAGTAATTGCAAAAGTGGCAAAAAAATTAGGAGTATTCGATTTAGCAACTAAATATTACTTAATAAATATTCAAAATAACGAAAATGATGTTGAGACATATTTTGAATTAATCCAATGTGAAAATAAATGTAGATCAGAAGATGAGTTATTAAAAATTACTAATTATATTTCCGATAGCGAATATTATGCTGATTTAATTAATGCTTCTAAAAATAATGCAACTAAATTGCAGTATTATAAAGATTTTCAAACTAAGCAAGCAATGTGTGTAAAAAAGAATAAAGAAAAACTAGTTTTAGAAGAAAAACGTAATGAAGAAATAATAAGAAACGAAAAAGCTAAGGAAGAAGAAGAAAAACAAAAACTAAAAGAAGAACAACGAAAACGAAGATTAATTAATAAAGAAAATCATCAAGACCATGTAAGAATTTTTATCACTGCTCTTACTCCAATATTAGTTGCGGCAAGTTTATTCTTCTTATTAACAGATTTTGTTGATAAAAGCTTTCAATTATCAGTATTAATTTGTTTATTTACAGTTGTATTTAACTTAATATTTGATTCCTTAACAAAGCTATCAGGATATTTTGAAGATGACAACATGATATCTTCATTCTATTTAGTTGGTTTTATAAGTTCGTATATCGTATTTAAAGAAGATTTTAGTTCTTATGGAATAATGGGATATGTATTAATTGGTATAGGTGCCTTATTAATAATTTACTTAATTGTTGGATTCTTTCTTAAGAAAAATTCATTATATAAATTATTTTCTTTAGGAGTTGGATTTGGAACTTGCTTTAGTTATATATCCGGTAATGCGATTTATATGGGCATTGCTACAGCATTACCATTATTATATTACGCTTTTGATAAAATAACTGTTGAGGAAAGGTTCTTACCTCAATTAACACCTATTTTAACACCAATTGTATTATTAGCTTCCTATTACTATATCGACTCTAGTAACTTAAATATGAATTTTGGTATTTATAATTATTTATTAAATAATCAATATACGGAATATCATAATTTATTAATTGCGGGAACTTGTATTATTCCTTTAATTGGCGCACCGATAACATTAAATATGTTGCTCGCTGAAGATGAATACAAGATTATATTTGTAATATTAGATGCGTTGATGTTTTTAGGATTTGTAGTTGCTATATTCTTAAATTATATATCGGTAATTACGGGATTTGCTTCTGATACATTACCATTAATACTTGCAACATTATCACTAGATTCATTCTTCATTTTACCATTAGTATATGCCATAAATGATGATATTGAGACATATGGAAGTACATCTAAAATTCTTATTATTGTAGCAATTGTTTGTAAATATCTAATTTTTGTTCTTATTTGTGTGTTAAATGGTTTATTACCATTCTTAGGAACATTTATTGCTAGTGAAATAGGATTTGCAATTGGTTTAGCCATTGCTATAGGTGCTATTTTTGGGATTATTGCTGGAATACTTGGATACTAAAAATAAGTTTTATATATTCTATAATAAAATATAAAGACAAAAATTGCTAA
>CAKPAV010000115.1 GCA_934133115.1 uncultured Bacilli bacterium | reverse complement strand
CTCTAATACCTAGCATCTTCCATTCCGTTAGAAATGGTAAACACTTTGTATCAAAATTAATTTCTAATCCCTTATTTAATTTTGGTTGATACACTTCCACTTGTCCATCTTTTTTAAAATGATGATAGTAACATTTTTCTTCATAATTAGCTTCTGGCTTATGCATATTTTTCCAATTATTTATATCTAATTTAGCATGTTCATTTCTTGCTTCTACTAGGTTAGAATTAATAAATAATTTTGTATCTTCATCTAAAAAAGGATAGCCAATATTAATATGATATAAAATTTCTAATGGCGTAACTTTATCACCTCTATTAATTATTTCATCTTCAATATAGAAACTATTATCTACTTTTGAAACATGTATTTTTCTTACTAATTTTAATTTATGTGAAAATATACGTTCATCAAGTATTTCTCCTATTAATAACATTTCTAAATCATTGTCTAAGAAACAAGCATTAGTTGTTGGAATATTACTATAAGTTCCATGAAGCGGTAGTTCTTCTCCTTCATCAACATTTGGGCTACCGACTTGTGTTAATCCACATGTTGTAAGAAAACCAGCGCCAAATGACTTTAAAAAGCCTAATCCTTTATCATCATAATATTTGCTTGATACATAACCATTAGGAGTAAGATAACTAACATTTACACCTTTATACGTAACAGAAATGATATCAAAACCTCTATCTAAATTAACGCACATTTCTAAGCCTAGTCCGTTTTTAATATGCCATATTTTTACGCCACTAGAAAATCCATTAGTAAGAATGTATTCTTCTTTACCATATAATTGAAACTCACTACCAATATAATCTAACTTATTCATATTCGTACTTTTTTCATCCTTTCATACATTAATTGATATTTTTTAAATATTTTCATATATTCTTGATGTTTAAACGCATTAGGATAAAAAGTTTTTTTAACTTTTGTTAGCTTATTAACACCATCTTCATAAGAACTAAATAATCCTATCGCATGCCCAACAACAATAGCACTTCCAATCGTTCCAGTATCATTATTTTTTAGTTGATGAATAGGAATGTTAAAGATATTTGCTTTAATTTGTAACCACGCATCATTTTTTGCTCCTCCACCAGAGGCATATATTTCATTAATATTAATCCCCATTTTTTTAAGTTTATTTATTGAAATAAGCATTTCATAACTTAATGATTCTAAACATGCTTGATATATTTCATATCTATTTGTTCCTAAATTTAAGTTAGTAATTGTTCCTAAAGCAAAAGGATCCATATATGGGGTTGATGCACCTGCAAAATGTGGCAAAATCATAACATTTGTTGGATGATTTAAAATATTATTATTTAAAATATCAAAACATTTTTCTTTACCTTTTAAATCAGAAAAATATGTGTTTATTATCCACTCCACTAATGCTCCACCAGTATTAATTAAAGCATATGAGACATTATAATTATCTTTAATATATGGAATTACACCATATCCGCATTCGTAAATATCTTTATCATTAGGTATATTTTGATAAGTCATTGTTAAGCATTCACATGTTCCACATCCATCAATAGCCGTGCCATAAGATAATACTCCGCCTCCAATAGCGTTAGCAATTTGATCATGACTGATATTTATAATTTTTATATCGTTTTTTAATCCTAATTCATTTTTTAATGACTGTTTTATATTTCCAGCAATAGAGCCAATAGGAACAGGCTTGGAGAACAAATTTTCATCAACTCCCGCAGCATCTAATATTTCCTTAGACCATTCACGTTTATTGACATCAAAAGCTAATGTGCGACTAGCAAGTGAATAATCAATTTGTCTTATACCTGTTAATTTATAAACAATAAAGTCTTCAATTAAAAGTACCTTATCAACATTTTTATAAATACTTTTATAATGTTTTTTTATATACATTAGTTTCGGGAGAGAAAACATTCCTTGTCCTACTTGTCCAGTTATTTCTCCTAATTTCTTTTTTCCTATTTTTCTTTCTAAATATAAAGCTTCTTTATTTCCTCGCGGGTCAGTATAAAGTAATGACGGAAATAAAATATTATCAAATTTATCAAGTAAAACAAATGTTTCTCCAAAAGAAGTTATTCCTATTGATGTTATTTGATATTTTTGCACTGCTATTTCTAATAATTGAATAACTGTTTCATAAATGATATTAGCATCTATTTCATGACCATTATTATCTCTTTTAGAAGGATAATTTAAATAAAACCTCTCCTTTTGAGCATAATCATCAAATACCGTCAACTTACTTCCGGTAGTGCCAATATCTAATCCACCATAAATCATATTATTTATCAATATCCACTACATCATAATGTAAATAAGTGGAAAATGCCTCAGTTAAAATATCTTTCATATGTCCAACGCCAACAGTAGTATGATGTTTAAATCCACCACGTGCTAAGCGAATTAATTTATTTTGTAAATCTGGAATATTTGCTACTCCACCACATCCAAAATAAGTCTTTTCAATTGGTTCACCTGTAAATTCCGCTTCCGAAGAATAAATTATCAGTTTTCCATCTTCAGTCTTACAATTTGCAAAAGTCATAGGAAATGCTTTGATACGTCCTTCGTTACACCCCCATCCAGAACCTGGGTCACATTTTGCAAACATCTTATGTTCAGTTACTAAACCTTTTCCTTCCATTAATGATTGAGCAACTGGACCACAATGGAATAAGATAACTTTATTTAAATCACTACCATAATTGTTATTCCAATCTAAACACGCTGTTGGTAAACCACTTGCTAAATTCATCGCACGCATTGTAATCGCACTACATAAATCTATTTCACAAGATGCCACAATTCCTCGATCGTTTAATTCTGATAATAATACACATGGACATACACGATAATATGTTTCCATTTCATTCCAGCATCTTAAAGTTATTGCATCTAAATGATATTCTTCAATATATTGTTCAATAGCTACAGAAACTTTAGCAAGCGTTAACATTCTTTCATCTGGTACAAGTGAGAAATTAGTATATCCTTTTAAGCGAATAACTTTTTCAATAACTTTTTCATCATTATTATCTAGTTCATCCACTTTATGGAATAATTCCGATAAATCAAAACTTTCTACAGTAATTCCATACTTTTCTAAAGCCACTTCATCAAAACGCACTGTTTTAAAAGCAGTTGTTCTTGCGCCAATACAACCAATGGTAAATCTTTTCATTCCTTTTACCACACGACAAATAGCCGCAAAATCATCCAAATTTTGTCTAAATTCTTTAGTTAAAGGATGAACAACGTGTGGTTTTAAAACTGTGAAAGGAACATGATATTGACTAAATACATCAGTAATAGAAAATTTCCCGCAAAAAGCATCACGACGATGAGCAAAATCCATTAAACCAATTTCATCTGGATAAGCCTGCATTAAAATTGGAACATTAGCGTCACGAAGCGCTGTAATTGCGCCATTTTCATCAATGAATATTGGCATGCATAATATAACGCCATCAAATTCTCCTTTGTGTGACTCTAACCAATCATGATACAAACGCCCTTCATCACGTGTTTCAACTGCGCCATATCTTGTTGCTGCCTCATCCATAATAATATAATTATAGCCAGCATCAGTAACAGCCTTAACCATGTCCTCTCTAGCACCTGCAATTAATTCCGCAGGCATGAATCCACGATTTCCAAAATATAAAGCAAAAGTATTTTTCATTTTTATTTCCTTCTTTCACTTTATATTTTATTAATTATGCAAGCGCTTTTATATTTAAAAAAGTACGGACTTACTGTAATTTTTTCCGTACAGTTTTTCTATATTCTTTTGCGGACATATGAACACTCTTTTTAAATACACGGCAAAAATAATTATAATCATTAAAACCAACTTTTGATGTCAAATCAATTAAGCTAATATCACTATTTTCTAATAATTTTTTAGCATATTCTAATCTTTTTGTTTTCAAATACCTAGCAAGACTCATACCAACAAACTTATCCATTGATACATAAAAGCAAGTCTTTGACATATGAAAATGTTCTAAAAATGTATTCACTGTTAATGTGTTATCTTGAATATTTTCCTCTATGAATTTATTTAAACTACTAATAAATTG
Source organism: uncultured Bacilli bacterium (assembly GCA_934133115.1). The sequence continues at coordinate 1,860 of CAKPAV010000115.1, read as the reverse complement.
TTCTTGTTGAATAGATACCATTTTCTCACTGATTGCGTATTTAGCTAATGCTAATAATATTATAGATACACTATTTAGTTTTTCTTCATCAATATATATTAGTTTATCAGATAATTCTTTTGAAAAAGAAATATTCAAATTTTTTCTTGTTTTATTAGATAGATTATTATATCTTTCTTCTTTATTATCGATATTACTTATTTGTCCAAACATAATAAATCCGACAATAGTGTTATCTATTTTTAAATTAATCATTGCTTCTATTAATCCAGCGTGGCAATTGTAAATATATAAATCATCACTTTCTAAACAATGCTCAAATGCTTTAGCATTAGATTTATTACAGCAACTGTAGCCATATTTATTATTTTGAATTACTTTACAAAAATCACAATTATAATTAGGAAATGAAGCAATTTCTTGATGATTAATATCAAAAATAACTATACGTATTCCCGTTAATTGATAAAAGCTTTTTAGCAATCTATTAAGTCGCTCGATATGAAATTCTAGTTCCATAATTTTATAAAATGTTTTTATCTAAATATTTAATTTCAAAGTCTTTGGGAGCTTTGATTGTAATATTTCCTTTAGTGTTTTTAATTTCAATTCCCGCGATTGAAATCATACAATTTTCTTCTATATGATTTTCATTCATATATATAACTTTATCTTTTAAATCAACTCTAATTAAACCAAAGCAGGCTCCACAAATAATGTTGAAAATGCTACTAGTTAATCCATGATTCAAACTAGCACTTGGAGAATCATGTTCCCATAATGTGCCTGTAATTTTAGCCATTTCATAGAAATAGTCCACAGTTTCTTTATATACTTTGTTAGATAATCCATATTCAAGTAAAATCATTAAGCGCAAATAATCACCAATAAAAACATTAGATTTATAAACATTGGGATATGTTTTTTCATAATCTCTTGTTGGCCCAAATTTTGTTACCATTTTTTCAAATAATTCTTTATGATTTTCTTTTGTTGCAATATGAAAATAAAAAGCATAATATTGACATGTCTCTGTAATATGATCAGTCTTAATAAACTCTTTTTTATTATTTCTAATCATATTATCAATATAAAATTCCTCGTTAAAACTATATTGTTCGATTGCTTCTTTTATTTTTTGAGATTTATGCAATAAATTATTATCATTTAGTAATATAGATGCATCTTCTAATGCTCTAGCATATAACATGTTCGATGGAAAGTTAACACCCCTAATAAAATCATCATCATTAGCTTTAGACCATTCCACAAACACCCAATTTTCTAAATTTTCTAATAGACCTAATTCATTTTCAAAATGGGAAAAATATTCTAATAAACCAAGTATTTTGTTTTTTGACATTTCTACAAGTTTCTTATCATGTGTTCTATCTAAATAATTTTTTAGTTCCAAAATATACCACAATGACCAATTAGGAATAAATACACCATCCGGATGATCGCCTGGATAACACATTGGTATCATTCCTTTAGGTAATGTTTTATATTGATCAATTAATGCATAATTTTCTAAAAAGTTATGTTCCACTAGATTTTTGCCGGTTATTAATGTTTCACTTTTACCTGTAAAATAAGAATCACATAACCAACCCGCTCGCTCTCTACTAGGGCAGTCAGTTAAAATATCCACGGCATTTTGTGCGAATGTTGCAACTGCGGCATCTATTACTGATTTAATTTTTATATTTTCAAATTCATATTTTATTCCATCAATCAAGGGATTTTCATATGGAATAAATGTAATATTATTAACATTTACATGACCTTTTTTAACAACCAAACGCATAAATTGCATAGTATATGGTTCAATAGTAATGTGTTGATAATTACCTTTTTTAC
>CAKPAV010000114.1 GCA_934133115.1 uncultured Bacilli bacterium | reverse complement strand
CAGTAAGTGTTACATAAGCCTCTCCACGTATACCATCTGTTCCAAAATATCGCATAAATTCAACCTCTATTCTACCGTTACGGATTTTGCTAAGTTTCTTGGTTTATCAATATCTTTATTACGCGCTAAAGCAGTGTAATAAGCTAAATATTGAGCAACCATAACAATAGCAAGTGCGGAAATATCGCGATTTAAGTTATCTATTACTATTGTATCATCTTTTGTAGCTAAATTCTTCGTTACAATTGAATAAACTTTAGCATTACGAGCTTTTACTTCGGAAAAATTACCACGCATAGCCGCAGATATTTCTGGAAGAGTAATAAAACCAAATATTGGAGTGTTCTTTTCAATTAAAGCAAGAGGTCCATGCTTTAGTTCTCCGCCTGGAAATGCTTCAGAATGAATATAAGTAATTTCTTTTAATTTTAATGAAGCTTCTAATGCAACATAATAATCAGTGCCACGCCCTAAGAAGAAAGCATCATTAACGTTTTTAATTTTATAAGCAATTTCTTTTATTTGTTCTTTTTGATTTATAATGTTATTTAATGCTACATTATTATTTTTAAGAATCTTAACAGAAGAAGTATTATGGACAATTGCGGAAGATAATAAATAAAGTAAGGCTACTTGTGAAGTATATGCTTTTGTTGAAGCAACAGCAATTTCTACCCCAGCATAAAGTAAACAAGACCATGTTGCATCACGTTCTAAAGTAGATCCCTTAGTATTAGTGATTGTAATTGATTTATAATTGTTTTTATTAATATTTTGTAAACAAGTAATTACATCTGCTGTCTCTCCAGATTGAGAGACTAAGATGAATACTTCTTTTTCGCGATCATTGAAATGTGGAAAATATGCCCATTCTGAAGCAATGTAAGCTTCGGAATGTTTACCGATTTTTTCCATGTAATGCTTTCCTAATAAGCAAGCATGATAAGAAGTACCACAAGCAATGAATGTTATAGTATCAGCATTTTGTAATGCTTCAAGCATTTCTTTATTAAAATGATATTCTTCGTTAACAAAATAGTTATCGATTAAACGAACAATACAACTTGGAATTTCCTCAATCTCTTTAAGCATGTAATGTGGATACCCATTTAAATCAGCATTTAATAGTTCAGCATTACGTTCTGTGTATTTCAATTCGACTTCTTTATTATTTTGATAAACATGTACTTCATTATTAGTAATATAACCATATTGATTATTTAATAAATCGACAAATTTATCAGCACATTTAATCATCGGAAGAGCATCACTTGCTAAATAATTTGTTTCTTTTCCAATGCCTATTAGTAAAGGTGATTTTCTTCTTGCAAAATATATTTTATGTTCATCGCCTTTAAATAAAATAGCGATAGCAAGAGAACCATCAACGCGCTTAAGGGTATTATTAATTGATTCTAACACATTGTTAGTTTTTGAATATTCTTGTTCTAAAACATTGGCAATAACTTCCGTATCCGTGTCACTATTAAATTTGAATCCTTCGTTTAGTAGTTCGTTTTTTAATTCTTGAAAGTTTTCAATTACACCATTATGAACAATAGCAAATATATTGTTGTAACTAACATGTGGATGGCAATTTCTTTCAAGTGGCTCACCATGTGTTGCCCATCTAGTATGACCAATGCCAGTAAATCCAGGTAAATTTGAGGGGATTTTTTCTTCTAATCCTTCAACCCGGCCAACACAACGATATAAATTAAAATTGCTATCTGTGATTGTAGCAATACCAGCAGAGTCATAGCCACGATACTCTAAAGATTTTAAACCATTTAGTAAAAAAGAACGTAAATTTTTACTATCAACTGTTCCAACGATTCCACACATAATTAAATATTTCCCCTTTATTATAAATATTTTTTAATTTCCCATGGAGAAACTAATTTACGATATTCATCCCATTCAATTTGCTTAGCTAAAACATATTTTTCATAAGTATGTTCACCAAGAACATCACGTAATAACGGATCATGACGCAATTCTTTAATGGCATCTTTTAAATTCTCAGGAAGATTTTTGATTCCCTTTGCTTCTCTTTCTTCGCGAGTTAATTCAAAAATATTGTCATATACTGGTGGAACAAGTTCAATGTTATTATTAATTCCCTCTAAACCAGAAGCAAGAATAGCCGCTAAAGCAAGATAAGGATTAGCCATAGGATCAACATTACGAACTTCAGTACGTGTTGCTTTTCCGCGAGCAGCAGGAATGCGAATCATTGATGATCTATTAGCATCACTCCAACATGCAAATACTGGCGCTTCATAACCTAATACTAATCGTTTATAAGAGTTAATAGTAGGATTGCAAATAGCAGTTAATCCACGAGCATGAGCTAATATACCGCTCATCCATTTTCTTGCCACTAGAGACAATTTATTTTGGTCATTTTCATCAAAGAAAATATTATTTCCATCTTTGTCCCATAAAGAACAATTAGTATGCATTCCGTTACCGGCTAAACCATAGATAGGTTTTGGCATAAATGTAGCGGTTAAGTTATGTTTACGGGCAATGTTTTTAACAACTTGCTTAAATGTTTGTAATTTATCGGCTGCCTCTAAAGCACTAGCGTATCTAAAATTAATCTCTTGTTGACCTGGTCCGACTTCGTGGTGTGATAATTCAATTTGAAATCCGAGTTTTTCTAATGCTATAGCAATTTCTCGACGGCATTCATTTGCACCATCAATTGGCGACATATCAAAATAACTACCATGATCAGAAACTTCCATAGTGCAGTTTCCTTCACTATCATTTTTAAATAAATAAAACTCTGGTTCAAATCCCACTTTAAAATCACAAATGTTGGACTTATGCATTAAATCCAATTGTCTTTTTAGTAAATATCTTGGATCACCTTTAAAAGGATGACCATCAGGAGTATAAACATCACAAATCAAACGCGCTACTTTACCGAATTTGCTGTCTTCAAAATATAATATTAACCAGGTATCGTAATCAGGATGTAAATACATATCGGCTTCTTTAATACGAACGAATCCTTCAATAGAAGAACCATCGAACATAATTTTATTATCAAGCGCTTCACCTAATTTACTAACTGGAACTTCTACACATTTGATTGTTCCAAGCATGTCTGAAAATTGTAGTCGAATATAATTGACATTTTCATCGGCTGCTAGTTGTAGTAATTGTTCTTTTGTATAACTCATATTTTTCCTCCTGGTAAGGTAACAAATTTGTATGTAATCAATGCAAATTATTTAAATCCACTTATTAAATTATATAAATCTACTCGTTAATAATGTAACAAATTATGCTAAATGTCAACGCATTTATAACTATGAAATGGCTTTCTAATGACTAAATGTTACATTTTGTTACAAAAAAATTAAAAAATTACCAAAAAAGTATCAAAAGTGCTTATTTTTTTCACTTTATTAAAAAACTTTTATAATACTTACCACAAAAAAGTAGTAATTTCTTAAGTTAATTAATACTTTATGATACAATTATTTGTAGTAAGAAGAAGGGGTTGTTTTTTCATGAATAAAAAAAAGTATTATTTTGTTTATAGCGCATTATTTATTATTCCATTAGCAATATTTATTGTCGGCTTATTTTTTGATTTAAATTACGCTAAGGCTATTTATAATAAAAACGCGTTTGGTGTTTTCTTTGCAGCAATTGGTGAAACTCCAGCTTATGGTGGATTAGCTTTTGTTGCTGGTGGATTATATAGTTATCAAAAAAGAGTCCATAAGAAATTAAATAAAATTATTTTATTATTACTCTCAACAATTTTACTTGTTGTAGGAACATTTTTATCAATGCGCGCAATGAAGTCATATAATGCTTTAAATATACCAAGTAAATGGTACTTAACATTGCCAATTGCTATTTTACTTGATGGCGGTTTGTGTTTATTAGGATATGATTTAACAAATAAAACAAATAATAAGGATATCTTACGCGTATTAATATTTATGAGTGCAGTGATAATAACGCAATTATTAGTTATTACTATATTAAAAAAAATTTGGGGAAGACCAAGATATCGTTTTTTAATTAGTGAAAATGGATCTTTAGATTATTATCGAAACTGGTGGGAAGTTAATAGTGGAGTAAAAGAACTATTTCCTAATATTTCTAGTGATAATTTTAAATCTTGTCCATCTGGGCATACTGCTTCTGCAAGTTGCGCATTTTTAATTGTGCTATTGCCTAGATTTAATGAAAAATTAAAAGGAAAAGAAATTATTTTAATGATCATAGCTACAATTTGGGCATTAGTAGTAGGATTATCTCGTCATATGATGGGTGCGCATTTTCTAACTGATACTTCGTTTGCAATGATGATAGTTATGATTATATTTGGCGTTTTATATTTAGTTTTCTTTAATACTAAGAAAGTAGAAAATAAGGTGATAGAATGAGAAAAGTGGAGTTACTAGCACCTTCTGGAAACGAAGAAGCGTTTTTTGCCGCGATTAATAATGGCGCGGATGCGGTATATTTAGGATTATCCAGTTTTAATGCCCGCATTAAGGCTGATAATTTTAATACGGATAATATAAGAAAAATAACACATATTGCTCATTTATTTGGGGTTAAAGTTTATATTACAGTTAATACCATTATTAAAAATAATGAAGTTAATGAGTTTTTAAGTATGATTGATGAATGCGTTAACGCTAAAGTTGATGCATTTATTATTCAAGATTATGGCGTAGCATATTTATTAAAAAATCGTTATAAAGATATTGCAATGCATGCTTCTACGCAACTTGGTATTCATAATTTAGCGGGCGCTTTAGTTGCTAAAAAACTAGGTTTCAAGCGCATAATTTTATCAAGAGAAACATCATTAGAAGATATTAAAAATATTAAGCAAAATACAGATTTAGAAATTGAATATTTTATTCAAGGCGCATTGTGTGTGAGTTTTTCTGGTAATTGTTATATGTCTTCACTCATTTCCGGATTAAGCGGTAATCGTGGGAAATGTCAACAATATTGTCGTAAAAAATATGCCGCAATGTTAAATGGTGAGTTTATAAGTAAAGAATATCATTTATCAACAAAAGATTTATGTCTTATTAAAAGATTACGTGATTTAGTTGATGCTGGAGTATGCTCTTTTAAAATAGAAGGACGTTTACGACATGCTGGCTATGTAAGTGTAGCAACCGCGATTTATCGTAAAATAATCGATCAAAACTTTGCGTATTCTGAAGATGATATTTTGGAATTGCGTAATGCTTTTTCTCGCGGAGATTTTAACTATAATGCCTATTTAGAAAATCAAAAAAGCAACATCATTAATTCAAAAAATCAGAATCACATTGGAACAAAAATTGGTAAATTAAAATCATTTCGTCCATTTAAAAATGACTTATATGAATTAGAAATTGAAACCACGCACCAATTAACGAGTGGCGATGGTTTAAAATTATGTAATGGCGATAAAGAAGTCATGAGTTTAGGAGTTGGAAATGTTATTAAAAAACCAGGAAATGTTTATAAAATATTTACTAAAAATCGCCCAATTATGATGGGACTTGATGTTTATTTAACTCTTGATGCTCAAAAAGAAAATGTTTATTTGAACAGAAAAAGAAAACTTAAAATTAAGGCAATAATTACTTGTTTAGTTAATAAGCCGCTTAGCTTAATTTTAGAATATAAAAACATTAAAGCACGTGTCTTTTCTAATTCAATACTTGAAGAAGCTTTAACGCAACCAATAACAAATGAAGATATCATTAACCAATTAAAAAAGACTAATGATACAAGTTTTGAAATAACAAATATTGATATTAAAAAAGAAAATGTTTTTATTGCTAAATCAGTATTAAATGATCTTAGAAGAAAAGCTTTAGAAAAGTTAGAAAAACTAATTATAGAAGACTATGAATCAAAAATTACGGCAACAAAAAACATTAATTATGAATTAGATTTAAATATTAAACCATTTAAATTATTTAACAA
>CAKPAV010000113.1 GCA_934133115.1 uncultured Bacilli bacterium | reverse complement strand
AAATTAGGGTGATTACATGAATCCGATACTTTTAGCGTTTTTTGCGACAATTTTTACTTATTTTGTTACAATATTAGGATCATCATTAGTATTCTTTTTTAAGTCATTTAATAAAAAAATTCTTGACATAATGATGGGATTTGCCGCAGGTGTTATGATTGCCGCTTCTTTTTGGTCACTTTTAGCACCCGCGATTTCTTTATTAGAACAATTAAATCGGCCCAAATATTTAGAAACATCTCTTGGATTTATTGTTGGTGGAGCATTCATTATATTATCTGATATATTCTTATCACGAAAATTAAAAGTAGAAGAAAACAAAAAAAAGACACTCTTAATTACAAGTGCCGTTACTCTTCATAATATTCCCGAAGGCATGGCAGTTGGAGTGGCTTTTGGTAGTTTAGCATTGAATATTCCCGAAGTATCTTTAATTAGCGCTTGTTTATTAGCGGTTGGTATTGGATTACAAAACTTTCCAGAAGGATTATGTGTAAGTCTGCCACTAAGAGGCAATGGTATGTCAAGAAAGAAAGCATTTTTTTACGGACAAATGTCTGGTATAGTTGAACCAGTATTTGGTGTTATTGCAGCATGCTGTGCTCTACTTATTCAAAATATTATGCCGTTTTTGCTATCATTTTCTGCCGGGGCAATGATTGCGGTTGTTACAAGCGAATTAATACCTGATTCATTTAAAGATAATAAGTTATTAGCCTCAATAGGGCTACTACTAGGCTTTAGTGTAATGATGGTTTTAGATGTTGCTTTAGGATAAAAAAAGGTTGTTACCACCTCTAGTAACAACCAATTTCTTTATTTTTTATGAGCTTCGCGCTCTTTAAGATATTCTTTGAAATTACGCATGCATTGACCACTTGATGAACAACAACTACAATCACTAGTACAAGATGGCTTTCCAGTCTTCTTGTTTCTATGGTTTAGAATAAATGGCAATATAACTAACGCAATTGCGGCAATCGCAATAAGCGGCTCAAACCATTCCATAATCTCAACATCCTTTCTAAGCAGCTACAGCAGCTTTTTTGTTTCTATTAACAATATAGTATCCTAAGCCAACACAGATACCAACAAGAACTAATACGACGATTAATCCTAACCACCAATATAATTCAAATGAGTGTCCGACCCAGTAAACTATGAATGAAATTACATAACTTGCAAGTAACCACCAAGCTAATGTTACTCTAAAGCCTTTTTTACTACTTTCAGATTTAGCAGTAGCAACAGCAGCAAAGCAAGGTAATGTAAATAAGTTATAAGCAGCAAATGAGTAAATTGCAGCATTTGATAAGTTAATTGTTCCTTCTATTAATCCTAAGTTAGCCATTGTAGCAACAACGTCTTCTTTAGCAATTAAACCAGTAATAGAAGCAACTGAATATTTCCATCCGTCAGCGCCTTGAGCCCATCCTAATGGATAGAAGACATATTGTAATACTTTACCGATATCAGCAAGCATTGACTTTTCAATATCAACCATTCCGTTCCAGAATGCCCAACCGAAGTTAGATAAGAACCAAATAAGAATAATTGAAGCAGTAATAATTGTTGAAGCTTTGTATAAGAAGTGTTTGAACTTATCCCATAAGTGCGCTAACAAGTTTTTAACTTGTGGACGGTGATAAGCAGGAAGTTCCATAATGAATGGAGGTACTTCATAGTGTTTTGAGAATGCTTTAATAACTAAAGCAGAAACAATAGCAATAGCAATACCTAATAAATAAATACTAAATACGAATACATCGCCTAAGAAACTACCAGCTACACAAGTAGCAAGTAATGCCCAAATAGGAGTTTTAGCGCCACATGAGAAGAAAGGAGTAAGTCTAATTGTTAAGTCTCTTTCTCTTTCATCTTCAAGAGTTTTTGTTCCCATCATAGCAGGAACTGAACAACCAAATCCCATTAATAGAGGGATAAATGATTTACCAGATAAACCGAATTTTCTAAATGCGCGGTCCATAATGAATGCTACACGAGCCATATAACCGCTATCTTCAAGAATAGAAATAAATAAGAATAATAATAATACTTGTGGGATGAAACTAAAGATAGAGTCAATACCAGTTAAGATACCATCACATACAAGTCCTGTGTACCAAGTACCTTCTGGCATAAAGCTAGCAAATAAATCAATAATTGATCCAGTTAACCAACCCATCCAACTTTGTAAGAAGACACCGAGTGAAGGAATACCAGCTAATCCTGTAAATACTTCCCCGGCCTTTGTAGCCTCATCAACTAAGCCTTGGTAACCCATACCAGTGAAGAAGTTAATCCATCCTGGATTTTGAATTTCTAATCCAAATATCGCATTTAATCCTAATAAATCTTCAGAGAATACGAAGTGGAATACCACGAACATAATTACTAAGAAGATTGGAATACCTGCCCATTTATTTGTTAAGACTTTATCGATTTTGTCAGATTTTGTTAATCCGCCATCTTCTTTTTTAGTTTTAACAACAACATTTGAGAAGTATTTATTGATGTAAGCATATCTCTTATCGGCAATGATAGCTTCAAAGTCATTACCAAATACATCATCTTTAAATGTTTTCTTGAAATCATTAACCATTGGAACTAAATTTTCATGATTCTTGACTTCGATTTCATCTAATTCCACTAATTTAACTGCATGGAATAATGGATTTTCAACACCCATACCAGTAAAGGCAATTGTAACATCTTGAATTAAGTGAGTTAAATCACTATTTTCAATAACAGTTGTTCCTTTACGTGGAGTATTGCATGCTTCAAGAGCAACTTTCATTAATTCATCAATTTTTTCGCCTTTTAAAGCAGAAATTTCTACAACTGGAACCCCTAATTTTCTTTCAAGTTCTTTAACATTAATATTTTGGCCTTTTTTCTTAACTTCATCCATCATGTTTAATGCAATAACCATTGGAACATCTATTTCAAGTAATTGAGTTGTTAAGTATAAGTTTCTTTCTAGGTTAGTAGCATCAACAACGTTAATAATACAATCTGGTTTTTCATCTAATACATAATTTCTTGAAACAACTTCTTCAGGAGTATATGGTGATAAAGAATAAATACCCGGTAAGTCAACGATATTATTTACTTCTTTTAATTTTTTGTACTTACCTTCTCTTTTATCAACTGTAACACCTGGCCAGTTACCGACGTGTGCTGTTGCACCTGTTAAAGAGTTAAATAATGTTGTTTTACCACAGTTTGGGTTACCAGCAAGAGCAAATCTCTTCATAATTATTTAACCTCCTTAGTAACAGTCATAATAACTAACTCAGCTTCTGATTTTCTTAATGTTAGTTCATAACCTCTAATTGTAATTTCAATTGGGTCGCCTAATGGTGCTTTTTTCTTTAAAACAACTTGAGCACCTGGTGTAACGCCCATATCAAATAAGCGTCTACGAATCTTGCCTTCGCCAGCAACACTTTTAATGATGCCTTCTTCAGTGATTCTAAAATCACTTAATTTCTTTTCCATTGATTTTCCTCCTTATGCGACAAGAATTTTAGTGGCAATAGATTTATCTAAGGCTAATCTACCATCCTTAACTATGCAAATTACATTTCCACCGGAAGCAGAAATTAGTTTCATAGTGGAATTAATAGTTATGCCAAGACTTTCTAAATGTTTTTTTGTCTTATCATCCACCAAAATTTTTATGACTTTTAAGTCAACATCTGTTGGAGCTAATACTAGTGGCATAAAATCACCTCTTTTAGTTAGGAATATCTAACCATACCACAAAAAATATGTTAGCAAAGAAGTTAGTCTTTACTAACTATTTAAATTATAGTTATCTATAGCTAATTGTCAATACTTTTTTTAAAAATAGTTTGTTAACACTAACTGTAGCACATATAAAAATCCACGGCTAGCGTGGATTTTTAATCTTTTCAACATAATTTTTTATTGCCGTAAATGTTTCATCACTTAAGTCGTGTTCAATTTTACAAGCATCTTCTCTAGCAGTGTCTTTTGATACTCCTAGTTCAACTAGCAAAGATGATAATAATTTATGTTTTTCATAAGTATGGTTAGCGATTTGCATACCTTTTTCTGTTAAAGTGATAAAACCTTCTTTATCAACAAGAATATAACCATTTTCTCTTAACTTTTTCATTGCTACACTTACACTAGGTTTAGAAAAATTCATAGATTCCGCTATATCAATAGATCTTACATGTCCTTTTTCTTCTTTAAGTATTAAAATACGTTCTAAATAGTCTTCTGATGATTCATAAATATTCATTTTTACACGTCCTTTATAAGTTTGTAATCAAATTTTATCACATTTAATTTAACTTAACAACACATTTACTTTGCTTCATAACCAGCATTTTTAACTGCATTAACCAAATCATTGCGATTAAGTTCTTGAATCGAATAGATTGTTGCACTATTTTCTTTTAAAGATACTTCGACACGTTCCACTCCTGGAATTTTTGATAAGGCATTCTCAACATGTTTCTTACAATGTTCACACATCATACCTTTAACTTGAAGCACTATCTCTTTCATTTCTTCTTTCTCCTTTACATTTTCAATATATTTTTTTGGCTTAAACAAATTAATTGTTAAAGCATTTAAAACAACAAATACACTACTTAAACTCATTGCTAATGATCCAATCATAGGGTTAAGTTTTATTTGCCATAATGGATATAATAAACCTGATGCTAATACAATACCAATTGAGTTATAAAAGAATGCCCAGAATAGATTTCCTTTGATTGTGCGTAAAACTCTTTTACTTAAATTAATAACATTAACAACATCAAGTAAATCATTTCTTAACAAGACAATATCACTTGTTTCTAAAGCAATATCGCTTCCTCCCTTAAGCGATATTCCTAAATCTGCAGTAGTAAGTGCTAAAGCATCGTTCACACCATCACCAACCATAGCCACTAAATGTTTATCATCATGTTTTAATGACTTGATAACATTTTGCTTATCAATTGGTAGAACCTCCGCAATTACTTCACTAATTCCTACTTCATCAGCGATAGTTTGGGCGGTTATTTTATTATCACCAGTAAGCATAACTGTTCTAATACCCATTTTTTGCAGCTCGTGTATTGCCAAAACTGAATTCTTTTTAATTTCGTCTTTTAAAGCAATAATTGCTACAAGTGTATTATTTTTTGTAACTACTAATGATGTTTTGCCTTCTTTAGATAATTGTTCTAATTTCTTTTGCTTTTGTTCATCGATTTTTACATTGCTTGCATTACCAATATAATAAGTATCTTTATTAAATTTAGCTTCAATTCCTTGACCTTCAATAGCTTTAAAGTTAGTTATGTCAATAATTTTTGCACTTGTCTCATTTGCATAACTTGTAATAGCGCTAGCTAATGGATGCTCAGATCTATTTTCCATACTATATATTATTGATAATAAATCATTATCACTATCTATATTAATAAAATCTGTGACAGTTGGTTTTCCATTTGTTAATGTACCAGTTTTATCAAATACGATAGTTTTAATAAGATGTGATTTTTCTAAAATTTCTGCATTTTTTATTAGTAATCCATTACTTGCTCCAACTCCTGTTCCAACCATAATAGCTACTGGTGTTGCTAAACCTAATGAACAAGGGCATGCAATAACAAGTACAGAAATAGCAAAATTAAATGACAAATTAAAATCTCTACTTGCAATAATTGATATTATAAAGCTTAATAATGATATAGCCATTACAATCGGAACAAATATACTGGCAATTTTGTCCGCTAATTGAGAAATCGGTGCTTTAGAATTACTAGCTTCTTCTACTAATTTTATAATATTAGCAATTGATGTATCTTCGCCTACTTTTGTAGCTTTTATAATGATATATCCAGAATTTATAGTCGTAGATGTATAAACATTTTGGTTGATGCTTTTTTGAACTGGCATGCTTTCACCAGTTATATTAGCTTCATCAATTGCAGCATTTCCTTCGACAATAACGCCATCAACAGGTATAGCGAATCCTTTTTTTACTACCACTAAATCATCAACTTT
>CAKPAV010000112.1 GCA_934133115.1 uncultured Bacilli bacterium | reverse complement strand
TTTTCATTATAAAAATCTAAAAATTTATAAAAATCATTAAGTTTGTACCCAGTATAATTTTTATATTTAAATAGATAATATTCTGATAATTTAATATTATCTTGATAATATTTTTTAACTAATTGCAAGTCAGATCTTTTTAAATAAATGAATGGATTATCAATTAAATCAATTAATGAAACTAATTTTTTGTAGTTATTGTCGCTTATTATAACTTCATTACTTATTAAGGAATTATTTTCAAAATCACTTACTAAATAAGTATTATGAAATATTTCATTAAGATTGAAAAATGAGTTTCTATACCACTCCATATTTACATTTTTAAAATTAAAAAAGTCTAGTTTGTTATCAGTGTGATACATTTGATCTAATGTCTTTGATATATAAAGCTTATTATCGCTAATATCATCATTTAAAATAACATCATATTTATCTTCATACATCTGTTTAGTTAAAAAACAAATTTTTCCTTCAATTGATAATAGTTTTTTAATAGATTCATTATTAGAAAATAAGAAATTATCATTTTCCCATATCGCGCCACTGACGCTGATTGGTTCATTGAATTCAATGATGTCTAAATCATTTTTACTAATTACCATTGAAAATAAAGATGTATCTTCATCATCAACAACTTCATAAGGAATAGATATATAAGTTTTATAACTATTAAGATAAATTTGTAACATATCATCTTTAATATTCAAATATTTAAATTGTTCATCATATTCCTTTGAAGATATTTTTACCTTGCCAATTTTTGGCCCATTACTTATAAAAAGACTAGTGCCTAAAGAACTAAAATACGGAATATCTAAATCATTTGATATCTTATCAATAGTCTCTTTTTTTAATTGCGGTTTAGTATCACTTGTTACTTTAAAACTAACGTTATTAATTGTCACTCTTCGATAAGATGTATCAGATAATTGATAATAGTTCTCTCCTATGCAAGACATGTAACTATTAATTTTTGAATAACTCAAGAAAGAAAATCCTGCTAAAAAGATACTATTAAAAAGAAATAGCAATACAAAAAATAGACTAATAAATGGTATTTGTTTTTTAACTAGTTTTTTAGTTATATAAGATGAAGATTTGCGCTCACTTTTTTCATAATTTTCATTTATCATATTAGCACTCTCACTGCACTTAAAATTTGCAATCAATTTTTGATTTTCAATGCTAATATGATTTTTAAAAGCACTAATTATTCTTTCATCATGACTTACAATAACAATTAAACTTTTATCTGCTAGTTTTTTAATATTTTCAATGAGAAGATTAGTATTAAAATCATCTAAAAAATCACTACATTCATCTAATAAAATAATATCTTTATTTTCGTTAATTGCACGTTCTAAGGTAATCAATACCTTTTCGCCATTTGATAATTGATTTTCTTTTTTATTTTTAAATTTTTCATTATTTAAAAGTGTTAATTGATTAATTTTATTCTTATTAATTAAATTATTTAAAGAAGCATTTTCACTTGCATTTAAAAAACTAACAAAATTATTAGTTTGAGTTATGTAAGTTATATGATTTGTTAAATAATTTCGATTTGTTTCATTAATTGCAATATGATTATACTCCAATTGGATATCATCGTTAATTAAGTCACATGATATAATTTTTAATAATGTTGATTTACCGCTTCCATTATCACCTTTTAATATTACTACTCCTTTGTCAGGCAATACTAAAGATGCATGATTAAAAATCAACTTGTTATTGTATCCAAAAGTTAAATTATTAATTGCAATCATATAATTTTCCTTCTTTTAAATCTAAAGTAATTACATTGTTATTATTCAAAACACGCGCATCATGACTAATTAAAATAATAAGTTTGGTTTTTTGAAGTTCTTTTAAATAATTAAGAACTAATAAAGTATGTGCTTTATCAAGCTGTGAAGTAATCTCATCTAGAATGATGATGTCTTTTGAAGAATTTAATACTCTAGTAAGTGTCACTAATAGTTTTTCGCCACCACTTAGTTCGTTAATTGACTTAGATGTATCTATGTTTTTTACTAAATTGTCATCATATTCTTTATTAAAATAAGTAATGTTTTCTGAAACATTCAAAAAAGAAAACAAATTGTTTTTAGGCATTACATAAGTAATTCTCTCATTTCTAATCTTGTTAATGTTTCTAATTTTTTTAATATTCACATTATCCAATTCAACATTGCCATCAAAATTAAAATCAATTAATGCCAATATATTCGCTAATGTTGTTTTACCAGCCCCATTATATCCTTTAATGATATAAAATCCGTAATCATTAAAAGTATAATTTAGGTTATTTAAGATAATGTTATTTTTATATTTTTTTGTTAAGTTGGTGATTTTAATCATTTTCTTCGCCCCGCTTAAGTTTAAAGTATTTAAAATATAAGCAATATAATAAAGAAAAAATAAATATTATAAAAGTTGCTAAAAACATCATTATATAGTTAAGCCTACCAAATGCAATTGCGGGAGTTACTTTACTAATTAAAACGTTATAGATCATAACATAAAGACTAGATATACCGAATGATAATAGTAAAGATATAATTACACTTATTATTGGTAAAAGACTAACAAATAACATGGTTTTTGTTTTAGAATAACCATTAATATATAACAAATACAAATCATTATAATTTTTATTTAAAAACGATATAAAAATAACTAAATAAATAAACGCTATTGCAATTGATAAGTAAGTAGCTATTTTTTGATTATATACAATCGATATAGATTCATTACTATTGCTTATAACAGGGTTAATTGATTCCCCATAGTCATAAAAACCATAATAAGAATTGGAACAATACCTAGCAATTAGTTCTTTGTTTTCGTTTGTCGCTTTTATGGCATAATATTCCGCTTTTAATTCATTATCTAAATAAAAATCATAACTTAAAAATATTCCTCTTACTGAAGAAAAATTAGTTTGGCATATATTAAATTCAAATTTGCTACTAAAATTATAATCAAATCTACATGTTTTAGGATTTTTATTGTATAAAAAATTAGGATAATCAATAATTGCCAAATCATAATCATATCCATCCATAAAAAGTATTGGTAAATTTGTTAAAGAACTTGATGACGGGCCAACATCAGAAGGTAAATCAATATATATATTATTAAAAAGATTGGATGCACAAGCAGGAATGACTTCGCTATGGAAATAATTTTCAAATTCTTCAATTGGCTTAGAGTTAGCATTAAAAAAATAAATTTCTCCAATTTCTATATTTCTTTTAACATCCATATAAGTATTTTCACTACTATTGGATATAAAAATGTTACTAAGAGAAAAAGATGATGTTAAAATCAAAATAAATAGCATCAAATATTTTATATTAGTTTTAATAAATTTTTTAAGCAACATATATTAAATCACCCTTTGCACTAATAGTGTAACATTATCCATATATATATATTGTAAACTTGCGGATAAAGATATCCGCAAGTTAAATGAAACAAATTATAAAATATTAATTGTTGTACTACTTTTGTTAGAATATTTATAAGTTGTTTTTCTTGGCGTTAGTCCTGAATTATCAATGGTTACATAAGACAATTTAGTTGTGTCAGAATCTGCATTTGGTGTGTAATTTAATCCATAACCAACTTCAACATTTAATTTTATATTTTTAGGATCGGAATTCCCCTTAAAACTTAATGCTCCGTAATAGAAAACTGATTTAGCAGTGTAATAGCAATTTTCAATATAATCATAGTGTGCTTCATATTTGATATGTTCATATTGTCCTTTTACACCTAATTGTGTTTCGTAAGAATAAATTGGCTTAGCACCATCACTAGGGTATTTACCGTTTTCTACATCATAATAGTAAAGCATATCAATATAAAATCCGCCATTAGATGTATAATAGTCGCCTGCACAGGCATTATCGTTATTTTGTGATTTTTCAAAACAGGACATCACACGATTGCTAGATGGCATAATTTGAATAACATTATAATCAGTTGGCAATGTATCAACTCGCAAATCGGCAGTAATATACGATAATGTTGTATCAGCTTTTTTAGTAGATGCAAAAATCCACCAACCATCTTTGTATTCTACTGTTTTCATCAAATCAACTCGAACTCTAAAAATAATTGAGTAATTATTATCCCAAGATGTGTAAAGTTTGTTGTGTCCCATTTTAAAAACTTCATAGTCAACTGTTGCATTAAAAGCAATATTATTATTGTTTGATCCATTTGTTTTTCCGCTAAAACTACTAGACGAATCACAAAGTACTCTTTCAACTACATCTTCTGGCAATTGACGCTGCATAATATTAGAAAAAACAGTTAATCCATTAGCAGCACTCATTAATAACGGCACAACTCCGACTAGACTTAAAAACATTTTTTTGCCTTTCAATTTTATTACCCCTTTCAATGTTTTTAGTAATCATGCATGTTTACACTTTTATTATACAATATGTTATATTTAGCGAAACTTTTTTCGTTCGACATAATTCGACATAACCATATTTAGTGCTTAAAAAAACTACTACAATTTTATCGTAGTAGTGGTTCTAAATATATATTTTAATTACTTTCTTCGCTAGTTTCTTCTTCTGTTAATAAGTTAGCAAAAGATTCAACAGAAGTTAGACGATTAAGACACTTAAATAATAGTTCAATATCTTTTATTTCATCGTTAACATGCGTAATACTAGGAATGAATAAAAACGCTAATAACCATTCTTTTTCATATTTTTGTAATGGATTAATATCCATATATTCTTTAATTAAAGAAGCAATATCAATTTTTGAAATATAGGCTTCGTTAAATAACTGCCTTAAATCATAAATAGAAGGCGCTAAAGCCATTTTATCAAGCGATATGATTTTATTTTGTTTTACTAAGATATGCGAGTAATCAAAGTTTTGATAAGTTAATGACAAATTAAGATTTTTTTCTTCTTTCCATGCATCTTCTAAGTTATCTATTCTTCTTCGAGCTTCATCAAGTGCTTTTTTTATATGATCGTAATTCATTAAGAAATACCAATCTGATGGCGAATGATATTCTTCACGTTCAATTCTTTCGATTCTACTTGTAATAGTAGCATCTACTTTATCACATTGACTTTCTAAATAATCTAATGATTCGTTAAAGAAACCATCACTAACTTTGATAGAATAATGCGACCATAAATGGAGGTTAGCTATTGCTTTTACATAAAAATGTAATCTAATATCTTTATTTAATAAAACTTCGTCATTAACAAAAGGATAAATAGCAAAATACAAATTTTGAAATATTTCAATATAATTGCCATTATATGATTTAATGGGCAATAAGAATACATCATTATTAATCATTGATAAGCGAGAAAATATTGTTTCTAATGTTTGATCATTATGATACTTTAAAACAAAATTTCCTTCTTCGCACATTAATTTATAAGATTTATTTGTTATTTTTATAATCGCATTAATTTTAATGTTATAACGCGATTCAATTATATCTTTCATCTTGGAATACGAAGTAAAGTTCCTTCGCTTAATTCTTTTTCATTATTACTTTTTCTTAAATGTGCTTCATCAATTTGATAATTTTTGGCTATTGATGCATATGTATCATCTTTTTTGACGCGATAGAAGCTTGAAAATACTACAAATCTTTCTTCTTTAAATAAAGCATTATTATCATTACTAGTATTATTTTTATTTAAATTCGATTTAATTTCATTGATTTTACCTTCAATAACTTCATTGTTAATGACGTTTACTGGTTCAATTTTATCAGTTTGCCCGTTAACTAGTACTTGTTCATCAAATGATTTATCATCAATATAAGGATGTTCACTATTTCCTTCTTCCGTTGTAGTTATAACATCTACTTTACCATTTATTAAATCTTCAATTGTTTTTTCATCTTCATTTGATAATGTTTCTCTAAATTGCTCTAATAACTCATTTTTATTATCTAAAGATAAATTACTTGTCGCTTCTTCAAATGCTTTATCAATTTCTAATTCCTCTTTAGAATTATCATATCCTTCGAGAT
>CAKPAV010000111.1 GCA_934133115.1 uncultured Bacilli bacterium | reverse complement strand
AAATAATAACATGGATACAAATGTTCCAGGCTTATTCGCGGCAGGCGATGTAACAAATCAAAAATTAAAACAAGTTGTTACTGCCACTAGTGATGGGGCGATTGCAGCAACAAGTGTTATAGAATATTTGCGAGGTTAATAAATGATATTTGATACTCATACGGATGTTTTATTTGATGTTATAAATAACAATCATTCTTTTTCTTATCATTTACATGAAATGAGTGGTTATTATGGCGCGGTGTTGAATTATTATTTTAAGGGGAATGAATCTTATGACTCATTCCTTTTTGTATTAGGTAAAATTAAGAAATTTTATAATTCAAATTTAAAACTTCTAAAAAAACATAATTTTATTTTAGGCTTAGAAGGATTAGGACCATTACGCTCATTAAGTGATATTAAATTGTTAAAAGATGCTGGTATTAGAATTGTTACTTTAACATGGAATGATTCCAATAAGATTGCAACTGGTACTTATCAAAATAAAAAGCGAGGCTTAACACAATTTGGAAGACTTCTATTAAACGAGTTAAAAAAAGAAAATATTATACTTGATTTATCGCATTTAAATGTTAAATCATTTTATGATGTTATACGCTTTTATGATGGTAGGATGATTGTAAGTCATTCTAATGTGCGAAGACTTAAAAATAATGAACGCAATTTAACAAACAATCAGTTACGTATTTTAAAAAGCAAGCACATTTTAGTAGGTGTTAATACTTATCATAAATTTGTTGGTAAAGATATTAATGATTATATAAAAATTATAAATTATTTAAAAAGTATGATTGGATTAGATAAAATATGTTTAGGGCTAGATTTTGATTATTATTTAAGTAATGTTAGCAGTAGTGGTTCTATAAAAGGACTTCAAAAACCATGTGATCTTAATAATTTATATATTAGTTTGATAAAAGAAAAATACTCTCTTGAGGAAATAAAAAACATTTTCTATAAAAATGCCATAAATTTCTTTAAAAGTACACTCATTATGTGATAATATATAAAAACATTGCGAGGTGAAGTATATGGATAACGAAATATCTTTTACATTTTTGGTTAAACAAGAAATTGCCCCACAAGAATTTGAAGAAAATAAAATTAGAGCAATATTATCTGCTTTTAGTAAAATCAATGGTCGCTTAAGTATACAAAAAGATAGTGATAAAATCATTTTACAAACTGAAAATGCTAAAGTGGCTAAATTTGTTTTTAAATGCTTACAGGTAAGATATAAAATTTCTCCACGTTTTGCTTATTTAAAAAGCATGCATTTTAAAAAGAGTATTGTTTATCATGTGATAATCGAACAAAAAGTGGATGAAATATTAAAAGATTTGGAAATGTTATCTTTTGAAGGTAATACTAAATCCTTTGTTCGTAGCGGAGAAAGTCTTGAAGGATTTTTAATTGGTGCTTTTTTAGCTTCTGGATCTGTTAATAGTCCATATAGTTCTAATTATCATTTAGAAATTTCCACAATTGATGAGGAATTGTCTAAATATATTGCAAACGTAATAACTAGAATTAAATATATCGAGTTTACGCCAAGAATTATTAAGCGCCGCAACCACTATGTTGTATATTTAAAAAAAAGCGATCAAATTGCAGATTTTTTAAAACTACTTGGTGCATCTAATTGCTGTTTGGAATATGAAGATGTAAGAATTAATCGAGATTATAACAACAATGATAATCGTTTACAAATTTGTACAGATGCCAATATGTTTCGTACTGTTCAATCAGCCCAAAAACAAATAGAAGATATTAAACTAATTGATCAAATGGTTGGGCTAAAAAATATTGGTAATGATAAACTTAAATTATTAGCGGAATTACGTCTAGAACATGAAGGTGCGTCTATGATTGAATTAGCGGAACTTTTAAGTACAAAATTAGAAAAAACCATTTCTAAATCAAGCGTAAATCATATGTTTAGAGCAATAAAAGAAAAAGCAAATGCATATAGAAAAGGAGAGGCACCAAATGATTAATAGTATTAATACTAATGCTCAACTTGGCAAAAGGATTGAGTATTTGCGTAAACTAAAAGGTTGGTCACAAGAGGACTTATCTTTAGAGAGCAATGTAAATAAGAATTATATTTGTGATTTAGAGAATGGTAGAAGGAATCCTAGCCTTATGATTTTAGTTAAAATTGCTCGTGCTTTAAAAATAAATCTTCAAACTTTATTTCAAGGTATTGAGTGATATCACATCATCTATAAGCCCATATTCTTTTGCTTCCAAACTTGACATAAAATAGTCGCGATCGGTATCTTTCGCGATTTTTTTAATGTCTTGTCCAGTATGAGCAGCAAGCATTTGATTTAATTTGTTCTTCCAATATAAATATCTTTTAGTCATTATTTCAATGTCGCTTACTTGACCTTGCGAACCACCTAGTGGCTGATGAATCATGATTTCAGTGTTTTCTAAAGCAAATCTTCTACCTTTGTCTCCACTAGAAAGCAAAAAAGCGCCCATTGATGCACATAAACCAATTCCGATTGTGGATATTGGACATTCGACTTTTTTTATTATGTCATAAATTGCTAAACCGGCATAGATTGATCCACCAGGCGAATTTATATATATAGTGATAGGCTCTGTTTGATCTTTGGCATTTAAAAAAAGTATTTCAGCGACAATAAGCGCTGCAAGTTGATCAGTGATTTCGTCATTAATCATGATTATTCTTTGTTCAAGAAGTAAAGAAAAAATATCTTTACTTTCTTTCCCATCATAATTGTTGGTAATAATAGTTGGAATTATTGGCATATTATCTCCCCTTTATTTAAATGATAGACAAAATAATTTTATTTATTCATAAATAATGTTTGAAAAATAAAATAAATGAAAGATTTATGCAATTTGTTTCATTTTTATTTAAGTTGTATTATAATAACTATCGGTTAGTACTAATTACATTAGTACGAAGAAGGAGAGTTTTTATGAAAACAGTAAAAGATTTAAATGTCGCAGGTAAACGTGTGTTAGTACGTTGTGACTTCAATGTCCCTTTGAAAGATGGACAAATTAGAGATGACAACCGTATTGTTCAAGCATTACCTACAATCAAAGAACTTATTTCTAAAGGGGCAAAAGTTATTTTAATGAGCCATTTAGGAAAAATTGATCACAAAGATCCAGTTAAGTTAGCAGAAGGAAAAGCAAAAAATACTTTAGCTCCAGTTGCAGTTCGCTTAGGTGAATTATTAGGAAAAGAAGTTGCTTTCTGTCCTGAAACACGTGGTGAAACATTAAAGGCTGCAGTTGATGCTTTAAAAGATGGAGATGTCTTACTTGTTCAAAATACTCGTTTTGAAAAAGGCGAAACAAAGAATGATCCAGAATTATCTAAAGAATGGGCTAGCTTAGCAGATGCATTTGTTATGGATGCTTTTGGTTCTGCTCACCGTGCTCACGCATCTACATATGGTGTTCCTGAAATTTTAAAAGCAGAAGGAAAAGAAGTTGCTATTGGTTTCTTAGTTGAAAAAGAAGTAGTTAATCTTTCAAAAGTAGTTGAATGCGAAGATAGACCATATTTAGCTATTTTAGGAGGCTTTAAAGTTTCTGATAAAATTAAAGTTATTAATTCTTTATTAAAGAAATGCGATAAGATTATTATTGGCGGCGCTATGGCATACACATTTGTTAAGGCATTAGGTGGAAAAGTTGGTGTTTCTCCAGTTGAAGAAGACCAATTAGATTATGCTAGAGAAATGTATGCATCTGGCAAAATTTTATTACCAGTTGATAGTGTTTGTGCAAATGATTTTGACAATCCAACTGAAATTAAAACAGTTCCAACAAATGATATTCCTGATGGATTTGAAGGATTAGATATCGGACCAAAAACTCGTGAAGTCTATACTAAAGAAATTGAAAAAGCAAAAACAATTTTCTGGAATGGACCAATGGGTGTATTCGAAAAAGAAGCTTATCAAGCTGGTACAATTGCTGTTTGTAAGGCTTGTGCAGAATTAAAAGGTAAAGCATTTACAGTTATTGGTGGTGGAGACTCTGCTGCTGCTTGTAAACAATTTGGCTATAACAATGAATTCTCACACGTTTCAACTGGTGGCGGTGCTTCCCTTGAAATGATTGAAAATGATGGCCATTTACCTGGTATTGATGTAATAGGTGACTAATTATGAAATCAAATAGAACAAAATTATTACTCGGCAACTGGAAAATGAACAAAACTATCAAAGAAGCAAAGGCTTTTGCTAAAGATAGTATTGAAATTTACCAATTAGCTAAAGAAAAAGGTATTGAAATTGGTGTTGCTCCTACATTTTTATGCTTAGAAGCAGTTAAAAAAATTAATCCAGATATGATTGTTGCTGCTCAAAATCTTCATTATGAAGATCACGGTGCATATACTGGTGAAATTTCTATTCCAATGTTAAAAGAAATTGGCATTAATTGGTCAATTATTGGACACTCAGAACGTCGTCAGTATAATGGTGAATCTTCTTTATCTTGTAATCGTAAAGTTTTAGCAATGATTGCTAATGATATGGTTCCTGTATATTGCTGTGGTGAAACGCTTGAAGAATTTGAAAGTGGTATTACTAAAGCTATTGTTCGTGATCAAATTAGAATTGGTCTTGCTGGCGTTGATAAAGAAAAAGCTAAAAACATTGTTGTTGCTTATGAACCAATCTGGTCAATTGGCACAGGTGTTAATGCTTCAAAAGAAATAGCAGAAGAAGTTTGTGCTTTCATTCGTGAAGTATTAACAGAAATGTTTGGAAGTGTTGCTAATGAAATTAGAATACTTTATGGTGGTTCTGTAAAACCTGAAAATGTTAAAGACTATTTAAGTATGAAAGATATTGATGGTGCTTTAGTAGGCGGTGCCTCACTAAAAGTTGATTCTTTCAAAGCTTTATTAGAAAATATTATTGATTAGTGGTTATCCACTAATCTTTTTTTTGCTAATTTGTTTTAAAAATGACAAAACTAATATATAATACCATTATATAAAGATAAGGAGGATTTTTTATGGAATATGATTCAACTATTTCTCAATCTAATGAGTTCTCATTGGCTAAAGTATTTGGATGGCTATTTATGGCTTTAGGAGTAACTGCTTTATCAGCGTATGGGTTTGCTGCATTGTTATCTTTAGGATTTATATCCCCAGAAGCATACCTAGGTGTAATGATAGGATCAATTATCCTTATGATTGTTGAGACTTTTATTATTCAATATCGTGTTTTGAAGAATAATAAACCATTAACAATTCCATTTGTGATTTACGCTATTACGATGGGACTTATGATGTCATCAATAGTGGTAGTTATTGATAGCAAATTGTTGATTGTATCTTTCGGGATATCGGCTGCTTTATTTGGTGTAATGGCTTTATATGGATATTTAACGAAAAGATCGTTAAATAGAATGGCAAGCATGTGCGTTGTATTGCTTTTAGGAGCGTTAATTATTAGTTTAATTAATATTTTTCTAAGGAGTACTACAATAGACTGGATTGTATCATTTGTTACATTCGGAGTAATTATGCTATTTATTAGTATAGATATGTGGCGAATTAAAACAATAATTGATTCTGGAATTAATTCTAGAAATTTATGTCAATATTGTGCTTTTGAATTATACGTTGATTTCATGTATTTATTTTTACGAGTTTTACAATATGTAGCAATATTCTCTTCTGATAGAAGATAATAGTTATTAAAAATCAATTTATATTTAGCCCGTAGCAATATGGGCTTTTTCTTTTCCTTTATATATATAGTAATAATGGATATTAGATTGTTTTAATTAGTGACCGCTAATAACTTTCAAAAAAAAATAAAAAAAATGCTTGCAAATGATTTTGAGTTGTGGTTAAATAAGAAAGTCGAGCGATTAGAAAGCTTGATAAATTAAGATATTGCAACAATAAAAAATATGTAAAAAAAAGTAGACATATTTAACTGGCTGTGATATACTAATAAAGCACTAAGGTTAAAAACCAAAGTGAACTGATCTTTGAAAACTAAACAGAATAAAACAACAAAACAACGTCAATTT
>CAKPAV010000110.1 GCA_934133115.1 uncultured Bacilli bacterium | reverse complement strand
AACTGTTACTAAATTTAAATAGTACATATTAAGTTCTGTTAAAGCCGGAATTGAAGATTGAACAAATATTGTTGCTTTAGTTGGATCAATTCCTACTGATAAATAATCAAGTACAACTTCCATTAAATTGTCTCTTATTTTTGATGGATTTTCCGCATTATCCGTTAAAGCTTGAGCATCCGCAATCATAATATAAATTTCATCAAATTCATTTGTATTTTGAAGTTCTACACGTCTTCTTAAACTTCCAACATAGTGACCTATATGTAATTTTCCTGTTGGACGATCACCAGTTAAAATAATTTTGTTCATTTTATCACTCCTAAATAGTTAGTTATTTGTTAAATACGTAGTAATTATACTACTTTTATATTCATAGCAAAAGTCATATAAGACTAATCTCTAAATTGTAATTTATAAAATTCACTATATACTCCATTTTTATTTAATAATTCTTCATGTGTACCAAGTTCTTGTACTTGTCCATCCATAACAACAGCTATTTCGGTAGCGGATTTAATAGTGGACAAACGATGAGCAACAACAATTGTTGTTCTTCCTTTACTTAATCGATCAAGTGCATGTTGAATAGCAATCTCAGTAGTGTTATCTAAAGCGGATGTTGCTTCATCTAAAATCAAAATAGAAGGATTCTTTAAGAATACTCTTGCTATTGATATTCTTTGTTTTTGACCACCTGATAACTTAACACCACGTTCACCAACTAAAGTATCAAAGCCATTTGGTAAAGATTTTATAAAATCATAAATATCAGCATTTTTACTTGCTTCAACTAACTCTTCTTCGGTAGCGTCTAATTTGCCATAAATAATATTATCTCTTATTGTGCCATTAAATAAAAATACATCTTGTTGTACAATACCAATATGTTCACGCAAAGCCAAAATATTTAAATCATTTAAATCATGTCCATCAATAAGTACTTGGCCACTACTAATGCGATAAAATGCTGGAATAATATGACAAATAGTGGTTTTACCTCCACCCGAAGATCCAACAAGAGCCATCGTAGATCCTGGTTCAATAGTCAAATTGATATTATGTAAAATTTCATCACTTGATAAATAATTAAAAGAGACATTTTTAAATTCAATTTTACCTTTAACATCATTTAATACTTCACCATTTAAATTCAAGTTTTCTTCTGGTTGATCCATAATTTCCACAAATCTTTGGAAACCAGCAACGCCATCTTGAAGTTGTTCCATAAATCTAATCAACGTAGAAATAGGAGTTAAAAATAATGTTAATGAAGTTAAGAATGTTGCAAAGTCTGGTGATGTTATTTCGCCATTAATCAAGAATAATCCACCTGCCACAATAACTATAACATTAAATACATCAGTTACAAATTGTGTAGATGACATAAATTGCGCCATACTTTTAAATACGCTGCATCTTGCTTTTTTAAATTCTTGATTGCTTTCATTAAATTTTTCTAATTCTTTTTTAGAATTATTAAATGCTTTAGTAACTCTAATACCTGTTACACTACTTTCAACAGAAGCATTAATTTTTGCAATTCCTTCTCGAGATTTTTTAAAAGCACTTAACATATGTTTTCTTAAAATAACGGAAATAGCGATAAGAATAGGAACACAAGCAAATATAATTAAGGTAAGTTTCCAGTTTACAAACACTGCCAAATAAACAAATGATCCAATAATTGATATTCCACAAATAAAGAAATTTTCTGGCCCGTGGTGTGCTAATTCAGAAACATCCATCAAATCAACAGTTAAACGTGACATTATTTTTCCTGATTCATGTTCATCATAAAATGAATAAGGTAATTTTTGTAACTTTTTAAATAAATCTTCACGCATTTCCGCTTGCATATCAACGCCAATGATATGTCCATAATATTGCACAAAGTAACGAAGTAACATTCTAACTACATAAATAAGTAACAAAGCTATACCAGAAATAACAACCGCTTTTACATTCGCATTCGGGATATAATCATTAAGCATCTTTCTTGTTAATATTGGATATCCTAATCCAATTAAAGAAATAAAAAATGACGCTAACATATCTAAAGCAAACATAAACTTATGTTTTGAGTAATAATGGACAAAACGTTTAAGCATAAATAAGTACCTCCTAATCAAAATAAAAAGCGCCTTTCCGGCGCCTTAATTATATCTTAAATTTTATAAATTTAAAAGGAGAATAATAATACCAATTTCTTGAACAATTGTTCCTACAACACAAAATACATGAAAGGCAGAATGAACCATTTTTTATTATGACCTATTCCATAAAATATAACCCCCACAGTATAAACAATTCCACCGATTAAAATAAACAAGAATGCTTCTAAAGAAAGAATATCAACAATATTCGGAACTAAAATTAAAGCCCATCCCATAATTAAGTATAAGAACATAGCGATAATTAACACTTTTTTACTAGATAAGTCATAAGCATTTAATAATATACCTATTAAAGCCCCTATCCATTCTATTAACAGAATAATTAAGCATGTTGTAGAATCAAGAGCCATAATAGCAATTGGCGTATAAGTACCAGCAATTAAAACATAGATAGTGCAGTGATCAATGATTCTAGCTACTCTTTTTCGAAACGTATTTGGTTTAAGTCCATGATAGATACTAGAAGCTAAATATAAGAATATTATAGTAAGAGAATAAATAATTAGTCCTATTATTACTCCTGCGCTTAAATGTTTGCTTATCGCTAATATAATAAATAGTATTAATGAACCAAATCCTATTACCGCTCCGATAGCGTGGCTAATAACATTAAATAGTTCTTCTCCTTTAGAATAAACGGGCATTCCCATTTCTTTGATTTTTTGTTTTGACATAATATCGCCTCCGCAAATAATATAAGTAAGTGGAAACAAAATAGCACCCTCTTATAAAATTTTCGCTTCTATTATAAAAAAATAGAGTCTCTTTAAAAGAGAATTGATAAAAAATGCATTATATTTTATACTATTAGTGGTGATTATGATGAATGAAGTAGAAATAAGAAAGAATTTTTCTAACAACTTAGTCAGACTAAGAAAATTAAAAAAATTAAATCAAAATGATTTAGCAAAAGAGTTTAATTACTCCAATAAAGCGATATCCAAATGGGAAACAGGAGAAACTATTCCTGATATTGTCGTTTTAAAACAAATTGCTGACTACTTTCAAATCACATTAGATGAACTAATAACAAGCGAAAACATATGTAAAGAAAAAGAAAAGCGAAAAAAAAGAAAGCTTATTACCTATGCTTCTGCTGGTTTAAGCTATCTTGTCGCGGCAATTGTATTTTTAATTTTAGAAATTTGCCACGTTCCAAATTCTTATTTGTGTTTTTTAATTGCTATTCCTACTAGCGCTATTGTATTAATAGTATTTACTAAACTTTGGTTTGAAAAAATATATTTATTTTTCTCTATACTAATTCTTATTTGGTCCTTATTTTTAATAGTGCTCATAATATTACCAAAAACTTTTATCATACCAAGTATTATAATCGCTATTATTTTAACAATTCTTTTTGCAATATTTTTAAAAATTGATAAGAAATAGACTACTTGTTTTTATAATTCTCTTTTATATATTTGAAGGTTTCTTTTTCGCCTTTTTCTTTTAACATTTTTAACCAGCTTTCCATAATCTTACTGCTTTCAGGATGCATTCCCGCTCTAGCAGTATGAGTCATAAAATAATCATAAGCGCTACCATCATTATATTTTTTACCCAAATATACTTTGGAGGCCGCAATTCGGTCACATAACATTTCCTTTAAATACTTTATTGGTATCGGTACTGGACCATATAAGTGTGTGTCATTATTAACATCAATCCAATATTCATAATGATGTTTATTGCGTCCTTTATGATGCATCCATGCTTCCGAATACCCTTTTACTTCACGCTCTCTATCATTTGGACTTCTCGTTCCTTGATAGTATTTAGCGCCATTAAAAAATTCAGTTGGAGAATATTTGGATAAATCATGTCTTAAACCTTGAAAGCCTATGCCTAGCTTAAAGCAATAATGCATTACAATATGGCGATGTTTGGTAATAGTACAAAAATGTTTGAATATATGCATATATTTTCCTCCTAAAATAATTTTTAACAATTTTAGCCATTAAATTAATTATTAGTTAATCAATAATAATGTTTGGTGATAGCATGAAGAACAAATCAGTCAAAGAATATGCCGAAATGAGTTTTCTAACAAAGCGAAAAAATGATTTAAATGAACTTGCTGAAGAAGACATAATTTATGAGGAATCTCAAACTGGCCCGCAAGAAGAACCCACTTTAAAAGAGATAAGATTAAATTTAAAATATATTAAAAAGAAAATGAAATTTAATAATTAGCTCCTAATATTTCTAGATACATTTGCTTTAATGTTTCTTTAGAAATACTTACTGGAAAGTTTTTTAATCTCTCTACATTAATGGCATCTACAATTTCATTAAGTCCATTTTCATTATATTCTAATGGCTTAATAAAATCGTATTTGTGTAATAGACTAATGAACTTAGTAATTGATTCTTGATCATTTTGACATACAAAAGACTTATTAATCAAATCAAGACTATTTCTTAAATATTTTTTGCCCCGTGCATCAAAAGTATTTTTATAGTTACTAACTAGATAATGCCATGTTTTAGGCAAAGCAAGCGCTACAGCGTGTCCATGAGCAAATCCATATATGCTTGTTAATTTATAACTCATTGCGTGTGCTGCGGTTGTTTTTGTAATATTAATAGCCTTACCTGCTAAATTAGATGCTTCAATCATCTTTTTAGAAGATTTAACATCTCCATTAAGATAACCATTTTCATTTTCTAATATTAATTTGATGGCTTTTTTAGCATAAGTCTTACTTTGTAAAGTGGAATTTACTGACCAAATAGATTCAATTGCTTGGCATAAAGCGTCAAGTAAAGTTGATTTCTTTTGATAAAGAGGCAATGATAAAAGCAAATGATAATCAAGTATAGCAATATCAGGTAAAATGATATCATCATGAACAGATTGTTTTTTACCTTCAAAATAAATTACTGCAAAGTGCGTTGATTCACTACCTGTTCCTGCGGTTGTTGGTATTGCAATGTGTTTTAAGTTAATGTATTTATGCTCTTGTGTTAAATAATTTTTATTTTCATCCATAGCAGAGAATAATTTAACGCATTTAGCTACATCAATTGCGCTACCTCCACCTAAAGACACAATAGAATCGCAATTATTATCTTTAAATAATTTTAAAGCATTTTCCACTTCCTCATATTTGGGATTAGCGTCAAAATCATCAAATAAAGCGTAATTAATATTATGACTATGCAATAATTTCTCTATTTTTGTTTTTAAAAATTTAGACACAACCACTAAAGGATTATGTAAATCATATTTATTTAAAATTATTGGTAAATTGTTAATGCTTTTTATGATTTCTTGTTCTTTAAAATCTAAGTTTCTAATTTCTGAACTAACTTTTTCATAGTCATCGACATTATCAATTTCATTAATATAATATTTTTCGTAACTTATTGGAAAAATATCTAATTTATCAGAAACTTCATTTAAAGCATTTTCAGCATAAACATTAACATTACCTGCTAAAACAAATTCCTCTACTTTATTCATCCAAATTTTCAAATCATTTTTAGTTAATTTATATAAAGGTTGAAAAGTATAACAATTATCATCAAAAATATGAATGGATACTTCTTTTAGTTTATTCTCAACTATTCTACCTTTAAAATCTTTTTCTGGTAAAGGTATTTTTTTATTTATTAAACAAGTCGATTGATGTGGATCATTAACAATAGCTAATAATAATTTTTTATTAAAAACCAAATCACCATGAAGCATTAAAAAATCATCATCTAAAAATTCTTTAGCTAAATAAAAAGAATAAATATAATTTGTTTGATCGTATTTATCATTATGTACAAAAGTAAAATGCATATCTTGATACGCTTTTTTACTGGCCACTTCTTTTAATTGTTCTTCATATGGACCAGTTGTAATAATAACATCTTTAATACCTACATC
>CAKPAV010000109.1 GCA_934133115.1 uncultured Bacilli bacterium | reverse complement strand
TCACATTATATGGAAGAGATAAGTGCTTTAGTGGATGATATTGCGATTATGAAAAATGGAAAAATCCTAATGATTAATAATTTAGAAACTATTTTAAAGTCCACTAATACGAATTCATTAGAAGAAGCATTCATTAAGATTGTAGGTGAAAACTAATATGCGTTTTTTAACGTTTACTAAGCGAAATATTTTAGAATTAATTCGCGATCCATTATCGAGTATTTTCTTTGTTGTTTTTCCTGGTGTGTTATTTATTGTTTTATCGTTAATCATGCATTCTTTAGGTGAAGAAGCAATCCTTAATACTCCTCAATTTGAGATTAATCATTTAACAATGGCAATGATTGTATTTAGCTTTTCATTTATTACGATATTTGTGGGGAATATGATTGCTAATGACAAAGAAAATTATTTCTTAATGCGTTTAAAATCAACACCGATGCACGCAAAAGATTTTATAATTGGTTACACATTAAGTATTCTTCCCATCGCAGCTTTTCAAGAAATTGTTATGTTAATTATTGGTATAATTTTGGGCTTAAAAGTAACATGGTATGTATTAGTTGCTAGTTTATTGCTATTTCCTATTTCATTTTTATTTATTGGATGTGGAATATTATTGGGCACTTTAACAAATAGTAAAGCGGTAGGCGGAATAGCCTCAATTGTTCCAACAATGACTTCGTTATTAGGGGGAATATTTTTCCCTCTTGATACAGTGGAAGGAACATTTAAAAAGATATGTTATATATTTCCTTTTGCAAATGCTACTAAAGTAAGTAATTTAGTTATTAATGGTGATTTTAATATATTGATACCATATTTAATTGTCTTAGTTTATACATTAGTAATTTATATAATTTCTGTTTTATTATTAAATTATAAACTTCATCATGATGGAATTTAAAAAGTGCAGATTTGCTGCACTTTTTAACTATAAACTTGTTTGTTCAGGTGTAAGACTTTTTTGGAATACAGATGTTGATAATTGTCTTGCACGTAATTGACGAGATATATAAGCCACTAATTGATGAATATAAAGAATACCACCGACTACAAAGCAAGGAAATGATAAATAAGCAGTAATTGCTTGATGATCAAATACAAATGTTGGTTTCCAAATTAATTCTGGCCATGTTGATGGAATAAATGTTTTAATTCCAAGAAGAGTGGCTTTTTCAACGCTGCCCCAATCCCAATGGTAAAGCAAACTATTTATACCATGTTCTTTAGAAAAATAGAATGATAAATTTGATGTATGAGCGATAATCATATATTGGGCTAAAATAATAAACCCAATCAAAATAAGAACAAATGGTAGGCGTATTTTTTTATAAAACATTATTATGTTCTTTTTTTCTGACACTTTTCTAAATTGATGTGGGGTAGTGACTAATTTAGCTTTGACTACGTTATACATATATGTATCAACGGCCTTGCCTTGTTTAGCCATAACACGTTTAACTAAATTAACAATGAATCCGATAAATAAGAAGATAATAATGATAGCTAGAAAAACGACAATAAGAATTCTTTTGTCATTCTCTGTTAATTTGATAAGACTAATCATGATTATCACCTTCTATATCGTTAGAAGTATTGTTAGTTTCACTATTTACTGGTGGAACAATAGCATTATTAACCACTCCATTATTAGAAACAATATTAGTATTTGGTGTGACGTTTAGTTGGCTGTTAAGGACAGCTTCTTTAAATTTTGCTTCATATTGTTCTTGGGCCAGCAAGATTTTTTCTGCTTCGATATCAATAGGAAGTTTATCAGTAATACTTTTTCCTTTGAAAAATTTAAAGATGTTAATAAAAAACATAATAATGAAAGCAAGAAAAGTATAAATAAAATATAAAGCCAAAATAAGCACAATAAAAGGAGATAATACAGTATAGAGTAAACCAAGACCAAATGTCTTAAGAATTGATAGCATATTACCACGCTCCTTTTACTAATTTATTGTAACATTTTGCTTATTTTTTGTTAACAAGAATAAAAAAATTATATGTTGAAATAACGACAATTGGGAATAACATGGCTAATGGCACTAATAAGGTATTAGATTTAGCAAAAATAACAAATAAAATGATGAAACCAATCACACTAATTGATGTAATCAATATGCCAATAGTTTTATTTTCGAATAAATCTAAAACTATTAATGACACAAGACTAATACACATGGCTAAAAACAAATACATTAAATCATCAAAGAATAAGGCTGATAAAATTGTTAGAATACTTATAGTAATGCAAGCACAAGAATAAGCTAATTGATTGCTATTTTTAGTAACAATTTCCACTTTAAAACGAGTAATACTTGAAGAAATAAGAAGAAAACTAATAATATTTTGTGCTAATGCCACAACGTAGTTAATTGGCAAAAACAGTTTGTATAATAAAAACTCTTTGTTTTCACCTAGAATGGTTTTAAATACTTCTAAAATAGAGTGATTATCATTGGTGTAGATGAGATTGATTAATGGTATAGTGGCCATGGAAAAAAGAAATTGGCAAAAACTAGAAATTATAATAGTTATACCAATATTTACCTTTTTTTCAATACAAATACCAAATATTGTTCCAGTAATTAAAGAAGGAAGGAGAGTAAAAATAGTATATTCAATTCCTTGTGTATTAATAATAAATGATAAAAAAATTGATGCTATAAAGTAAATAAGATAATATTTTTTTTGACAAACAAGTATTACCATGGTAGTTATATAAGGCAACATTAAATAAAGTAAAAGTGATAAGACTGGCAAAAAGGTCATTAACAAAGCAAAAATAACATTAACCGCTGACATTAATGCTATAAAAGTTAAGTTAGAAGTGGCCTTGCTTTTTTTCATTTTCTCACCTATCTAAGTTTAACACATTTTTATCTTACAATACATTTTTTTGGCGAATTCGACACAATTTGTTTTTATATTATTAATGGGTGATTTTATGAAAAGAGTGATTAGTTTAGTAATATTGCTTTTATTAACTTCTTGTCAAATTGATGAAAGTGTCTTTATAACACGTAATGAAAACGATATTTATGTGCAATTTGAAAGTGTTTTTGATTATAATACAGGATATTTTTATTTCTACATGGATGATTGTGCTTCTTGTGATTCACTTAAAAATCATGTTGTTACTTATGCTTTAAATAATGATGATTTTTATTTGGTAATTCCTTCAAATAAATTTAACTATGGGTATGATCGTTCTTTCAATAATGGAGTAACAAATTATCAAGATATTGTAATTACTGGCTTTCCTACTTTGTTAGAAATTGAAAACTATCAAGTGAGCAATAATTATGTTGGAGTTAATGAGATTTCTAACTTATTATTTGATTAAAAAAGTTTCCTTTAAAAGTTTCTATTTCTCATTTATTTAGCATAATAAATATGCTAAAATAATAACCGAAGTTTTGGTGATAAAAATGGAGAAATCGGAATTACAAAGATTAAATGATAAACAATTAAAAGCTGTGACTACAGATAGTCAATATTGTCGTGTTATTGCTGGAGCGGGTTCTGGTAAAACACGCGTACTTACTAATCGCTTTATCTATATTTTAGATGAATTAGGTGTGTATCCAAATCAAGTTTTGGCTATTACATTTACAAACAAAGCAGCAGGAGAAATAAAGAAACGTATTACAAATTTTTTGCCTAATATTAATCCAGGAAGTTTAAATGTTTTTACTTTTCATTCTTTTTGCTTACGCTTTTTAAAAAGAGAAATTGAAGCAATTGGTATTCCACAAAATTTTATTATCATTGATGAAGACGATCAAAAAACTATTATTAAAAGACTACTTAAAGCTGAAGGATTAAATACAAAATCACAGATTTATAAAGAATTACCAGGTTATATTTCTTATCAAAAAAATCTAGGTTGTTATCCTGATGATGTGGTAATTAAGTCTTATGATCCAAAAGAAAGAGATAAGTTACATTTCTATAAACTATATCAAGAAGAATTAGAACTTGCCAACCAATTAGATTTTGATGACTTATTGCTTCGTACTTTAGAAATACTTGAAGGATATGAATCAATTAGAAATAAATGGAAGAGATTTTATAAGCATATTCTTATTGATGAATTTCAAGATACTAATGACATTCAATATAAAATTGTTCGTTACTTAATGGATAAAGATACAAGTTTATATGTTGTCGGTGATCCAGACCAAACAATATACACTTGGCGAGGAGCTAATCAGAACATTTTGTTAAGTATGCCAAAAACATATCAAAATATTGAAACAATTATACTAGATGAAAATTATCGTTCAACTGCACCAATACTTAATGCCGCAAATAAACTTATTAAACATAATAAGGGACGTATTGAGAAAAATTTATTTACGGAAAATGAAAATGGAACACCGGTTGTTTATAATGATTTTTATGATCAATATACTGAAACTCGTTATGTGATAAATACTATTCAAAATCTTGTTAGTAAAGGTGACTTTGTTTATAAAGACATTGTTATTATGTATCGCGCTAACTACTTAACCTTACCTTTTGAAAAAGTATTAGTGCAAAATCAAATACCTTATCAAATTTATGGTGGACAAAAATTCTATCAACGTAAAGAAGTAAAAGATATTCTTGCTTTTCTCCGTTTATTAATAAATGACCGCGATAATGTCTCTTTTGAAAGAGTAATTAATATTCCAAAGCGTGGAATAGGCGATGCATCTATTGATAAATTAAGAGATGAAGCAACAAGAGAAAATCTTACTTATATGGAATATGTTTCTAATATTGATAAAATGGATAGTAATATTCCTACAAAAGCTAAAATTGGACTTAAAAATGTTGTGACATTCATTAATACATTAAAAGAAAAAATGTCTGAACAAACAATTGATGAGTTTTTAAAATACTTATTAGACGCGACACATTATAAAGAATATTTAACTCAAACAGAAGATAATCCAGAAGATCGTTATGAAAACGTTGAAACTTTAGTTAGTGATATTGTTTCAATTATGAAATCTAATGAAGGCATAACCTTAGAACAATATTTAGAGAACATTGCTCTTATGTCTGCTCAAGATTATGTTGATGATGTTGATAGTTTAACGCTTATGACTGTTCATACTGCTAAAGGACTTGAGTTCCCGGTTGTATTCTTAATCGGACTTAATGAAGGAGTTTTCCCTAGTGCACGTGCAATCGAAGATGATCAAGATGCTGGGCTAGAAGAAGAAAGAAGAGTATGTTATGTTGCTTTCACTCGAGCAATGGAAAGATTATATGTCTCCTCATTTAGAATCGGATTTAAAGGACAAATTAGTGGACCATCTTGTTTTATTGATGAAGCAGGATTAAAAGACGTTAATCGTCACTTAAGAGAAAATGAGCGACTTAATATTGGAACTATTAATAAATATAAATCAGAAGTTAGTAAGCCAAAAGAAGTTACAAAAACATTTGGTAAACCAATTATTCTTAATCCTTCTATTAGTAACAATAATGTTACTTGGAAAATTGGTGATCGTTTGCGCCACATAACATTTGGCTTAGGAACTGTAATTGGAGTAGAAGCAACAACAATATCCGTTAAATTTGATGATGGCAATATTAAAAAATTATTAGGGGCACATGCTTCAATAACAAAAATAACAGGAGATGGAAATCATGAAGCCTAGTGAAAGAGTTTTAGAATTAAGAGCATTATTAGATCGTTACAATTATGAGTATTATCATTTAAATGCTTCTTCAGTTTCGGATGCGGAATATGATCGACTCATGAATGAGTTGATTATTTTAGAAAATGAAAATCCTGAGTTAAAAGATCCGTTATCACCAAGTCAAAGAGTTGGCGGTAGCGTTGCCTCAGAATTTAAGAAAATTACTCATAAACGTTTGATGCTATCTTTAGCTAATGCATTTAATGAAGCGGATTTACGCGATTTTGACCGCAAAGTTCGTGAAGTATTAAATGTCGATAAAGTAACATATATGGCAGAAATGAAAATTGATGGCCTTGCTATGTCGCTTGATTATGATAAAGGAACATTAAATTATGCGGCAACAAGAGGAGA
>CAKPAV010000108.1 GCA_934133115.1 uncultured Bacilli bacterium | reverse complement strand
GCTTATTACTTTTTTATATAACATCGTTGATCGTATTTATGTTTCAAATATTGAAGCATCAGGAATGGACGCTCTTGCAGCACTTGGAATAGTACTTCCTTTAACTATTATCATTCAAGCCTTTGCTAATTTAATAGGTTTAGGTGGTTCCCCACTTGCTACAATGAAATTAGGAGAAAATGATAAAGAAGAAGCAAATAAAATTTTTAACACTTCATTCGTCTTACTTTTTATATTAGGAATAATTATAAGTGTCGTTGTTTATATATTTGCTCAGAATATTGTTGAACTATTTGGTTGTCCTACTAGTGCAGTTAAATACGCGACTAGTTATTTAAAAATATACGGACTAGGCTCAGTGTTTGTCTTATTAGCGCAAGGACTTAATCCATTTATTACCGCACAAGGTAAATCACTTGTTGCTATGTTATCCATATTAATTGGGGCAATCATTAATATTGCTTTAGATCCATTATTTATATTTGTTTTTAAAATGGGTGTTGATGGAGCAAGTTTAGCCACAGTTATATCACAGTTTATTTCATTTGTTTGGATTATTATTTATCTACACTCTAAAAAAAGTATATTTCGCATAAATTTAAAACATTTTCAATTTGATAAAAGACGTATTTTAAAAATATTATCATTAGGATTATCGCCGTTTATTATGACTATTACTGAATGTGCTATTCAAATTGTCTTTAATAACAATTTAAAGTGGGCCACTAATGACGACGCTAATTACACCGCCGCTCTTACAATTATGCTAAGTGCTTTACAATTAATCTCATTACCATTAAATGGTATGGGTTATGGTATGCAACCATTTGTAAGTTATAATTATGGAGCGGGTAATGCCAAAAGATTAAAAGAAGGCATTAAAGATGTAACTATTATTGCTTTTTGTTATGCCATTGTTGTTTGGTCATTATCACTATTTTTTCCAAAAATATATGCTTTAATATTCTCCGCAAGTGAAGAAGTTAGTGATATTGTAATAAAATACACACCATTATTCTTAATGGGTTCTATCATGTTTTTTGTACAAATGACTTTACAAAACATCAACGTAGCCTTAGGGCAAGCAAAATCTGCACTTGTTTTAGCAGTTCTAAGAAAAGTTATTATTCTTATTCCTCTATGCATTATTTTAACACGTGCAATTGGTTTTAAAGGTGTCTATATGTCTGAAGGTATCGCTGACTTTGTTGCTGGAATAATTACAAGCATCGTTATTTTTACTACTTTTCCACGTGTATTTAAAAAGCGCGAAGAAGAAGTAAAAAAACAAAAGCAAAACAATTCTTCTTTAAATCAAAACAATCATAAAATGTCACATTTTTTTATATCAAAATAGCCACTAATTTGTTAAAATAATGGTGGTGATTTTATGAGCAATTTTCTTAACGAATACTTATCTCCATTGGGGATTATAAAATTAGAAAGTGATGGAGAATATCTTACTGGCTTATGGTTTGATAAATCTAAAGATAATAACAAACATACAGCCAATAATGAATATAAAGATTTACCGATTTTTGATAAAACTAAAAAATGGCTAGATATTTATTTTAGCGGAAAAAATCCTAGTTTCACACCAAAATATAAAGTTACTAAAGCCACTGAATTTCAAAAAAGTGTCAATGAAATAATGCTTAAAATACCTTTTGGTAAAACTATTATTTATAATGATATTGCTAAAGAAATTGCTGATAAACGTGGAATTAAAAGAATGTCCGCTCAGGCCGTTGGTCACGCTGTCGGAGCTAATCAAATATGTATTATTATACCTTGTCATCGCGTAATGGGCGCTAATAACAATGTAACTGGTTATGGCGGAGGAATTCTTAATAAAATTAAGTTATTAGAACTAGAAGGCATTGATACTAGTGCTTTTGTAATGCCAAGGAAATAATTATTATGAATAGATGTAAATGGTGTAATCTAAATAATCCTATATATGTCACTTATCATGATAAGGAATGGGGATTATTAAATACTGATGAAAGATATTTATTAGAAATGCTTATTTTAGAGTCATTTCAAGCCGGTCTATCTTGGGAATGTATCTTAAATAAAAGGGAGTCATTTAAAAAGGCTTATGATAATTTTGATATTAATAAAATTATAAACTATAACCAAACAAAAATTGATGAATTAATTAATAATAAAGGCATTGTTAGAAATAAAAGAAAAATAATGGCTAGTATTAAAAATGCCAAAATATTTAAACAAATACAAAATGAATTTGGGTCTTTTTATCAATATTTATGTACCTTTACTAATGGTATTACGTATTTTGAAATGGGCTTAACCACTAATGAATTATCAGATAAAATATCTCTTGATTTAATATCTAGAGGTATGCAATTCGTGGGTAGCACTATTATTTATTCATATTTACAAGCAATTGGTATAATTAATTCTCATGAAAAGGAATGTTTCTTATATCATAAAAATTAGGAGGATGAATCTATGAATTTATTACAATTAATTGTTCCGAAAAGTAAGTGCCAATATTTATTAACTTCTACAACTTTAAGGCAGGCTCTAGAAAAGTTTAAATATCATCGTTACGCGACAGTGCCTATTCTTGATAGCGAAGGCCATTTTTTTGGCACACTTTCTGAAGGAGATTTACTGGAACTTATCACTAAAAAAGATATATTTAATATTAAAGAATATGAAAATATGACTATTAAAGACATTAACTTACATCGTAGTTATCATATTTTAAATATTAATTGTACTTTTGATGAGTTAGTAAATTTATCATTAGAACAAAGTTTTGTTCCTATTGAAGATGATCGAGGCTTCTTCATTGGTATTATTAAACGTAAAGAAATAATTGAAAAATTATCAAACAAATAGATTTTTAGGGGAAATGCTGTATGAATTATATCGTTTATGTCACAAATAATAAAAAATTTGGTGTAAAAAAAGAAGGTGGCAACCGAGCAACTAAGACATTTGACAAAAAGAATGATGCTTTACAATATGCCCAACAACTTGCTAAGAAGAATGGTGGAAAAGTGATTGATAAAACTTCTTCTTTAGAAACTAAGGTTAACAAAGAAATCAAAAAAACAAAGCGAAAAGCCAAAAACAAAGTTAAAAAATTTATTATTTCCTTATTATTATTTCTTGTCGTCAGTGCTGTTTCATATATTAGTTATCGTTACTTTAATCACTCGAATCAAAAACCACAAGCTGTCACAGGTGTCATTTATGATAATTTACAATTTCATTTTATGCAACTAGGAAACAATAAAAATGGTGATGCCATTTATATTAAAGCTGGTGAAACTGATATTTTAATTGATGCAGGTGTAAGTGATACTACAACTATTAGAAACTATATGAATCCTTATATAAAAGATAACAAATTAGAATATGTAATAGTCACTCATGGTGATTCTGATCATATAGAAGGATTCTATGGTTCAAAGGCAAAACCCGGAATATTTTATCAATATAAAGTTGATACTATCATTGA
Organism: uncultured Bacilli bacterium; assembly: GCA_934133115.1. The sequence goes on along the minus strand of CAKPAV010000108.1, from coordinate 2,666 downwards.
TTTTGCTTATAGCACCAAAGAAACTAGTACATATCAAAACTATCTTACTGCGCGTGATGAAGCTGTTTCTAAAGGTACGAAACACTATACAGCAAAAGAATGTTATAATGAAGAAAATGGTGCATCTAGAACATATAATTTAACAGATGATATCTCTTTTGAAATATTATGGAATAATTATTATTTTGAAAATACAACTGATAATGAAAATAATTATTCTGTTATAACAAGATTTAAATATAAAGAACAATATTTCTTGTTTACAGGCGATTTAGAAAAAGAAGGCGAAACTAAATTTGTTGAACATTATAAAGGTAATTTCCCTAGTGTTGAGCTATATAAAGCCGCTCATCATGGTTCTAAAACTTCATCAAATGATGATTTCTTAAATCTTATTAATCCACGTATTAGTGTTGTATCTTGCTCTGCAGGAAATAATGAATATACAGATTATTATAAAAACACTTTTCCAACACAAGATTATATTAATCGCATTTCAAAATATACCGATCAAGTCTATGCTACTTCCTTATATAGTGAAGAAGGAGAAAAACCACTAAATGGCAATATCGTCGTTTCTTCCAATGGAACTGATGTCGCAGTAGCATGTACCAATAACACCACCAAACTTAAAGATAGTGAATGGTTTAATTCCACTGTTTATGTTGATCAAAAAAATAAAATCGTAACCAAAGATAGTGAAGACGCTAAAGCAGTTAATTGGCGTACTTGGCCAAATTAAAAGAAGAGCTTCAAAACTCCTCTTTTTTATTTTGTTTTCCAAGTTCTTGGCACAAATAATGCAATCATTGGGAATAATTCTAGACGACCTGTGATCATTGTTAAAGAAAGAATAAATTTTGAGAAATTGGAAAATCCTGCAAAACTACCCATTGGTCCAACAACATTAAGACCAGGTCCAATATTTGATATACAACTTAAAGTTGCGGTAAAATTAGTTACTAAATCAAATCCATCAAAAGAAACAACAAATGTTACAAAGAATAATAAAGCCACATATAAAATAATAAAGATTTCTGCACCTTTAACCACTACATCATTAACGATTTGCCCACTGTCTTTGATTAATTCAACTTTACGAGGATTAATCATAGTACGAACTTTTTGCACTATTGATTTAAATACCAAATTAATTCTAGATATTTTTATTCCCCCACCAGTAGAACCAGCACATGGTCCAGTAAGCATAAGAAGAATTATTATCATTAAACATACTGGTGGCCAATATAACGAGTAATCAGTTGTCGCGTACCCTGTTGTTGATACAATTGAAGCAACTTGGAATAATGAGTGACGGAAGCACTCCTCAAAATTACTATATTCTGGAATTTTTTTAACAAATAATGTGATAGCAATAAAGAAAGTTGAGCCTAAAACTAATACAATATAGGTGCGTAATTCTTCGTTTTTCCAAACTGATTTAAATTTACCTATTAGTAATAAATAGAACAAGGTGAAATTGATACCAAACAAAATCATAAATATTGAAATTACATATTGCGAATAAACGCTATAAGCAGCACAGCCACTATTTAAGACTGAGAATCCGCCAGTACCAGCAGTACCTAATGTTATACAAATACTATTAAATAAATCCATTTTGTTATCTGGACCAAAAAATAGAAATAAGAATTCAATTATCGTTAGTCCCATGTATATGAGATATAAAATTCTTGCAGTCGCAGAAACTTTAGATACTAATTTACCAACGGATGGTCCTGGTGATTCAGCACGAAGAATATGCATATTTGATCCTTCTTTATCATCAGGAAGAACCGCTAAAATAAAGACAATAACACCCATGCCACCAATCCAGTGTGAGAAGGAACGCCAAAATAATACGCTATGTGATAATGCTTCAACATCGGTGCAAATCGATGCACCAGTTGTTGTAAATCCTGAAGACATTTCAAAAAATGCATCAAAGAAATTTGGTATTTCTTTACTTATTACTAATGGTAACGAGCCGATAAGTGCCACACAAATCCAAGATAATGCCACTATAATGAATGAAGCACGTGGTAATATTTTTTTGGTTTTTGGTTTTGGTATATTAAACAATATTCCTATAATAAATGATCCAACTGCAGTAATAAGAAAAGCAAATAATGTAGCATTCCAAGGTTCTTTATAAATAATTCCTACTAACAAAGGAAGAAGTAATAAAGCCGCCTCAATTTGAAGGACCTTTCCAATTATGTTTAAAATATTCTTATAATTCATAATAATTATCCTAAGATTTCTACTAAATCTTCTAAATATGGGTCAGTGGTAATAACAATAACACTATCTCCCAAATGAATTTCTGAATTACCATTTGGAATAATTACTTCATTATCACGAATAATACCAGCAATTAAAATATTATTTTTAATTTTTAATTCTTTAAGAGGTTTATCAATCAACTTAGATTTCTTTTTAACTAAAAACTCTAATGCTTCAACTCTTTGATCAACAAGTTTATAAAGTGTTTGAATATTTGATCCGCGGTTATTTACTTTAGCACGAATATAAGAAATGATTTGATTAGCAATAATTTCACGAGGAGAAAACACACTAGCCATACCAATTGTTTCCATCATACCATTTAATGTCGAGTTATTAACTTTGGTAATAATCTTTTTGGCATTATGCTTACCCGCAAA
>CAKPAV010000107.1 GCA_934133115.1 uncultured Bacilli bacterium | reverse complement strand
CCTTTCAACCTTATGTTAAATTAAAAATAAAATCTTATCTACAATTTTTTTCTATTTTCCGCTGATTGTCTTATGAAAATGCTTCCAATGGATTCCTTATCAAAAGGGCAAAGTGGAGATAAATAAGGCACACTCCAAACCTTCAAAGAAATCAAATATAAGAACAATAATAAACTATAAATTATAAAACCATTTTTGCCAAATAGAGCCACTGCTAAGATAAGAATAAGATTATTAAGTTTCATCGACATAGATAATTCATAACTCGGTGTTGCAAAGCCACAAATTTGTGAAATCGAGCATAGTAAAAGCACTTCTGGTAAAAATAAACCTAACTCTAATGATACTTGGCCTAATATTACCGCTGAAATTAATGATATTCCGGTTTGAAGTGTGGTTGGAGTATGAATAGAAGCAAGCCGAACAATTTCTAAAATCAACTCAACAATTATAATTTGAATAGCAATTCCTAATTCGATATTTTCATTAGATATCGTTATTTTTAATGCATTCATGATTTCCGAATTATCAATAATACACATCCATAAAGGAATTAAAAATAAAGATAATAAAATAGCAATACCACGAATTAAGCGTGTGAAAGTACCAACCAGTGGCGATTGGCGAAATTCTTCAACGTGCATAGTATGATCAAAAAGTGTTATAGGTGTAATTATCACACTTGCGGATGTATCAACTAAAATAGCAATTTTTCCGTGCATTATACTAATAGATGCTACATCAGGTCTTTCCGTATATCGAACAAGTGGAAATGGTGTATATTTTTGTTTAAATAATAGTTCTTCTAAAGAACGATCACTCATAATTAAAGATTCGACATCAATGTTTCTTAATTCATCTTCTATTCTTTTTATTAAACGTTGGTCGACTTCATTTTTTAAATACACTACTGCAACAGAAGTTTTACTTTTCTCAGAAACTAAAAAAGGTTTAGCTACTAAATCAGTAGTTTTTAATCTTCTTCTAATTAAACCAATATTAGTATTAATTGATTCACTAAATCCATCACGCGAACCACGAATAGTTTTTTCTGTTAATGGTTCTTCTATCGAGCGATTCGGATAACTTTTCGCATCAATTAAATAAATAGTTTCGTCATTAATATAAAGAACTAAAAAACCAGCATATAATTCTTCAATTATCGTATCAATATTAGTTTCTTTTTTTATTTCTCCATTATAAATTAATAAATCTAAATCTTTAATGCTTTTTAATTTATCTAAATATTCCATTAGATAAATAATATCCATTTTATCCACTAAAGAAGAAGTAAAATATAGCGTTGCGGATTTATCTTTAATTTTGATACTTTTCTTTTTCATATCAAAATTGTTTAACAAATCAATCCTTTTTTCTATTTCTTTATTTTTCATATTATGGACGAGGTTTAGAAACTAATGAGGCAAAAAAAGCCATAATTACAACAAAAGATAAAACCGCGGAAGAATTTTTAAGCATACTTTTTAATATTCCTAATATTCCTCCTTCTTTGGCACCTTCTAATGCTGATTTTGTTAAGGTATAACCAAAATTAGTAATTGGAGTCATTGCTCCTCCCCCACAATACTTAACTAAAAAATCATAAATACCAAAAGAGGTTAATAAAACACCAATAACTACATAAATTGAAGTAATATGTCCTGGTGTTAATTTTGTATTATCAAAAATAATTTGGGCAATTAAGCATAAAAAGCCAGAAAATAAGAATGCGTATAAATAGGTCATTTTTCGTTCACCTCTAGTTCAATAGCGTGTGCCACAATTGGAATCGTATGTTTTTGAAATGTTAAAGTAGGTGAATATAACGCTCCGGTACCCACTAATAAGACACGCTTTAATTCTCCTTTTTCCATTTTGCGCATTATTAAAGACATACTGACTAGTCCAATACAAGCTGGACCACTTCCACCAGCATGAACGTCTTTATCATTTTTATGATAAATAATATTTCCTGCATCATTATAATTTGTTAAAGTTATGCCATCTTTTTTAAAACAATCAAGTAAAATTTTACTTCCAATACGTGATAAATCACCAGTTAAAATCAAATCATAATAATTAGGATCAACATTAAAATTATGTAAATGATCTTTAATCGTAACATAAGCCGCGAGTGACATTGGTGAACCAACATCATTAATATTATCCCAACTTGCATCTACCACATTTCCGATTGTGGCGCGTTTAATCCTTACTTTAGTTGGTCTTTTACCTAATATTGCGGCACTTGCGCCCGTAACTGTCGTAGTAACACTATCTTTCTTTTGAATGCCATATTCAATAGGAAAACGAAATTGTCTTTCACTTGTTGCATATGAAGATGAAGTAAACGCTATTACGTATGTTTTATTGTTATTAGAAACTATTAAACCCGCATTAATTAAAGACAAGATAAAAGACGAACAAGCGCCATATACGCCCATAAATCCTAGATTAAAATGCTTAATAACTGCACTTGATATAGCAAGTTGATTGGATAAATCTCCACCTATTGCTACTTTAATTTTTGATGTATCAAGTTTAGCTTTCATTAAAGCTATTTCAATCGCAGATTTTGACATACTAATTTCCGCATCTTCAAAACTTTTTTGTTTATTATAAGATGTTTTAATATAGTTATCTAAATATTGACCAATTGGTCCTTCATATTCTTTTTTTCCGCCTATTGTCGCACATGATTCAATAAACAAATTTTTAAATTCGAGGGAATAACTCATAAACTCACCCCCGCATAACTTAAAAGTAAACGAATAAGCGCATATAAAAACGCTGATACAAAGCCATAAGTGATAACACTGCCCGCTAGATAAAACATACGGGAACCAACGCCATATATTGGCCCTTCAAATTTGGCATCTATCGCCGAAGATACAACAGAATTTGCAAATCCCGAAGTAGGAATAAATAATCCCGCTCCAGCGAGACGGGCGATTTTATTATATAAACTAGTCGATGTTAAAACAGTCGTTACAAAAATTATACCTAGTGTGGAAAGTAAACCCGCATCACTTTTTTCTAACCCAATTAAATATAACGATATATCATAAAATCCATTAGCTAAAACACCCACTAATCCGCCAATAAGTGTGGCAAAAAAAGCATTTTTTAATCTATTTTTCTTACCATTATGCTTTTTAACTATTTCTTGGTATTCACTCTTATTCATAAATTCACCTCTATAAATAAGGTTACCAAATTTTGCTAGTTTATACTTAAGACATATATTCTTTTAATTTTTTTAATACTTTTTTCTCCCAACGCGATATTTGAACTTGTGAACAAGAAAACCTTTTTGCTAAATCGGCTTGTTTCATTTCATCAAAAAATCTTAAACGCACAAAAATCTGATCAATTTTACTTAATTTTTTAATAGCGTCTTCTAAATCAATACTTGTTAAATAATCAATGCTATCACTTGTTCCAATCACATCTTTTAAAGTCATATTATCTTCATCAATTGGAGCATCAAGTGATAAAGGATAGTTATTTGCATCAAGCGCCATAATAATATCTTCGACACCTACTTCTAAAAGTGCCGCAATATCTTCAATCCTTGCTTCTTTATGATTTTTATTTTCAAGTTCAATTCTAGCTTCTTCAATACGTTTCGCTAAATCTTTTGTTCCGCGAGAAATCTTAATGATACCATCATCACGAAAAAATCTTCTTATTTCTCCAAGAATTAAAGGAACGGCGTATGTTGAAAATTCTACATTAAAACTTGTATCAAATTGTTTTATAGCTTTCATTAAGCCAATTGTGCCTGTTGATATTAGATCTTCAAAATCTGTATATTTTGATTTATAACGATGCGCTAATTTATAGACAAGTAACATATTGTCATTAACTACTTTTTCAAATGCTTCTTGATCATTTTCTTGAGCTTTTTTGATGAGTGAAAAAGTTTCGTTTTTAACTACCATAAACTTCAATATTTGAGTTCATCAAGTTCTTTTTAATTACTAGTTTTGTGCCCATTCCCACTACTGACTTAATTTCAAAATCATCAGATAACGAATCAATGATTGATAATCCCATACCCGCTCGCTCTAAGTCTGGTCTAGTGGTGTAATTTGGTTTACGCGCTAATTCAATGTTTTCAATACCTACTCCATAATCAATAATCGATATAATTAAAGTTTCTTTATCTACGGCTGCTTTAATAATTACATCACGCTCTGGATTTAATTTATATCCATGGATGATTGCATTACTTACTGCTTCAGAAATTATTGTTTTTAGTTCTGATATTTGTTCCATAGTCGGATTAAGGAAACTTACAAAACTAATAACCGCATTTCTTGCCAACGCTTCATTAACTAAGTTAGCTTTAAATTTGAGTTCCATCTCATTCATAAAAGTACCTTTCCTTCTTTCTTAAAAGAGGCTAAGTTTTTATATTCATAAATGATTTTAGAAAGTCCTGTTAACTCGATAATTTTTCGTGTATAAGTAGTTAAAGAAATAAAGCCACATAACCCATTTACTTTACGAATTTCATTATAGCGTCCTAAAATTAATCCGATGCCCGCACTATCGAATAATGAGACGTTTTTTAAATCCCATAATAATAAATAAGGATTATATCTTTTCATTTCTAAAACGATTTTATCTTTATATCCTAGAACATGAAAGCTATCTAGTTCACCATAGATTTTAATTAATAATCCATTCTCAAATGGTGTAATTTTTATTCCATCATTCATAATATTTCCTCCTTTGGGAGTATTATAAAATATTATAAATTTTGCATTAAAATTTTAGTCATTTTTCGACAATTCGCGCAAAAAAGTTTTTGTCAATAATCGACAAAAAAAGCACAACTTAATGTGCTTAGAAAAGAAATTCCAGAAAGTTTTTAAATAAGTAATCAAAGAAATTTGCTTTACTTACTTCTTCATCGACATAAATCCGATATGTGTGTTTGATATTATCTTTATCAATAATCGTTAAGTAACCAACACAATCACCTTTTTTTAATGGTGCTTCTAAAATAGTAATTTCAATTTCGGCTTTTAAGTCTTCTTTTGTTACTTCTTTATTCGTAACAACCACAACATCTTCTTTTACTATTACTGGTGTTTTAGTATTTAATGAATTATTAAAGTTAATATAAGTAATGATATCATTTTTTTCAAATACTTTTATCGCCGTCATTTTATTAAAACCATAATTTAATAATGTGGCGGTATCTTGACTTCGATGAGCAATCGTATCAACATTCATCACTACCGATATTAAGCGCACGCCATTTCTTTTTGCTGTAGCGGTTAAATTATAATTAGCTTTCGAAGTAAAACCAGTTTTTAAGCCATCTAACCCATCAAAGTGTCCGAGCATTTTATTTGTATTTACTAACCAAAACGGATTCGAAGAATCTTTTCTTACATAGTCTTCTTTTAAACGCGTAAAACGGAATAAATCTTCATTAAATTTAACAAGTTCAGAAGCTACAAGCGCCATATCATATGGCGTTGTATAATGATTTTCATCATCAAATCCCGTCGGATTAACAAAGTTTGTATTATTCATTCCTAATTGTTTTGCAGTTTTATTCATTAAAGAAACGAAAGCCGGTGTTGAACCAGCGATATGTTCCCCAAGCGCGGTAATCGCGTCATTTGCGGAATTAATACAAACTGATTTAAATAAATCCTCTACACTCATTTTTTCATTTGGTTCTAAAAATATTTGGGTACCGCCCATGCTTGAAGCATATTCACTAGCAGTAACCATATCATTCCATTTTAAATTACCTTTTTGAATATTATCTAAAACAATATACATTCCCATCATTTTAGTCATACTCGCTGGATAATGTTTTTCATCTTTGTTTTCTTCGTAAATTATGCGTTTTGAATTTGGTTCAATTAAAACAACTGAAGAAGAATTAAGCACTAAATCTGGTTTTTCTTCGTTAATTGTTTGAGGCGTTACATTATTTTTAACTCCTAAAAGCGCTAATAAAGAAAAAAGAATTGTCATAAAAAATTTTTGCATATTTATCACCAATATAATTTATGAACAATTCTTGTTTATATTCCTAAATAATCTTTATTTGTTTTTTAAAATATCGCTAAAAAACTTATCGCACTCTTCCACCCAAGTAGTAATACTTTGATACTTATGTGCTTCTTTTTTACTTAATACTAAATCATTACCAAGTGATAAGCCATGGTGTCCAATCGGATAGAAGATTGTTTTAT